>NZ_WXWS01000139.1:0-4129 GCF_009904715.1 Vibrio sp. V42_P2S4T144
GTTCTAGCTTTATCATTTTTTCCCTTTCAAATTTTTGTTCAACTTCTGCTTCTTTCGTGTTGCTCTATTAAAGATTAGACACGGTCATTTGTGAGAAATTTGGTGTTTAGATCAAGAAGTTGCCGAAGTAAATTAGTCTATTCTCAAAAGACTATGCTAACCTTTTGCAGTTCGTTTTGTAATTATTAAGGGATATTCTTTGCTACTCGACCTAGTTATTCAAAGTGTTAATGATTTTCAAGACGACTGTCTTAAGCTGTGTGAAAAGCATTACCCTGCGGTGCATAACCAAGGCATGAGTGAGCATCATCTTGGTCTCGCGTTTTCAAGAAGGATGGAACATACTTTTCGTCACTTTGGATACAACTGCGTGATAAAGCCAATCGAAGTGTTGGATTCTCCAGACCTTCCCCATCACTATCGAATTTCATCCGACATTGGCACTGTCTGGGTTCTGAGTCACCATATGGTCAGTGCTGGAAAATCTTGCCGGGAAAACTTACTCTCATCAATTACGGAATGGCAGAGTGAATATGGTTATGCCTTACAGCCTAATGACCTACTCTTTTTGGTTTGCGATCATTGGATAAGTCGCAGCAAAACGAGCCGAGAATTGCTTCATTGGTGGATGGGTGAACTACCCGATCAGATCAACGAATACACAGAACAAGGAATCACACTGTACACTAGCGAGTCGCAACTCACGCAATCGTTGGACACTCGATTCGGTATTAGCCCTTGTTACATTAAGTTTGGGCATCCTTTACGGCGTTCGAACAAACAGCAGTTAGTCAGAAAATATTTGCAGTTGTATGCCGTACTGCAATGGTAGCATCAAATTGAAGTGCTGAGATTATCAATTATTTCATCAATTTGTTTGATGTCACTCGACAAACCTACCCATCCATTACCATCGTTCTTGCTTGAGTTAATGAGCACACTTAGATTCATTGCCAATGAAATAGAAAAATTAGCGCGATAACGCTGATGTTGAGACATTGATATAGGTTGTGGTAACAATGATGAGCATCTCGCAACTACTTAGTTGCATCCGGAAACAAGCCGACGGGCAGTATATTGCGAAATACGCGAACTTCACTCTCCGCAGTGTCTTTCAACCCATATATAAGAACGATATTTCCATCGTTGGCCTTGAAGCACTGGTAAGAATTAGCAATGCCAATGGCAACATGGTTAGGCCAGATCAGTTTTTCCAATCCAAAGCGACTCCCACTCAAGATTTGCTCAATGTTGAACGCTTAAGTCGCCTAATCCATATCAAAAATTTCTCTCAGTCTCGCTTTCACACAAAACAATTGTTTCTCAATGTATTACCGGTAGCGGCAGAGATACTAGTCAAAGACATCACGTATAACCGACTGCTAAAACAAACCATTTATGAATCGCATTTGATGAATGAACAAATCGTCATGGAGTTACTTGAATTGAAGGTGGAGGATGAACTCTCTTTGTCTCAAGCTACTCGGGAGTTAAGTCTTGAAGGATTTAAATTAGCGATTGACGATTATGGCGTCAATGCATCGACAACTGAGCGAGTGAGAAGCATTTGCCCAGATATAATCAAGATGGATCGCTCTTTATTGCTAAGGTATGAAAACGGTGATTTTAAAGCGCTTAACGATGCATTATCACTCGCAAAAGCGTTATGCTCTAAAACCGTTATCGAAGGAATTGAAACCGAGCATCAACTTCGCTTAATGAAAAAGCTCGGTTTCGATATGTATCAAGGGTACCTACTTGCTATCCCCCAAACGTTAGACGTCTATGAAGAGGCAAAAACAGCCTGACTATGTAAGAACAAAAGTTTGCGCGGTTTAGCGAGAGCTACGTGATTTACCACGATTTTTATGAATCGCCAATTTTGCTTTTAGCTTACGCTTCTCAGATGAACGACTACGACGACGCCCACCCCCATTTTGTTCAGGCTCAACTTCTTCTACAAGACTTGGTTCGAAACCTGCCAGCCATTCTTGGGGTAAGCGTTGATCAAGCAGGTTCTCGATAGCTTGCAACAAGTACTCCTCATCTCTACTCATCAGAGAAACCGCCAAACCTGACTTTCCTGCTCTTCCAGTGCGGCCAATTCGATGGACATAATCTTCTGCTTTGAATGGCATATCAAAGTTCACGACTTGTTCTAGCTCTTGAATATCTAACCCTCGTGCTGCCACATCGGTTGCAATCAAAGCACGCACCTTACCTTGTTTAAATTCATCCAAAGCTCTTTGGCGGGCGCCTTGTGATTTATCGCCGTTGATAGAAACCGCTTTGATGCCATCTAACTTGAGCTCTTTCGCTAACTCATCACTGCCTTGCTTCGTTTTTGTAAATACAAGCACTTGCTGCCAATTCCGCGAGCCAATTAAGTACGCTAGCAATTCACGTTTCCGTTTTTTATCCACTGGATAAACCATTTGTGTTACCGTTTCAGCAGTCGTATTTGCTGGTGAAACTTCGACTTCAACTGGCGATTCCATGAGTTTATACGCAATAGTTTTGATTCGCTTCTCAAATGTCGCAGAGAACAATAGGATCTGTTTCTCAGCAGGCAAACGTCGGAAGATGCGCTGCAAGTCAGGCCAAAATCCCATATCTAACATACGGTCGGCTTCGTCTAACACGAGCATACCGGTTTTGGAGATGTTTACGTTACCATTAAACAGGTGATCCAAAAGGCGGCCTGGCGTGGCAATCAAAATATCAGCACCCTCTTCTAACTTTCTCTTTTGTACGCCAATGCTTGTACCACCATAAACACACACGATGCGAAGTTCTGTTTCTGCCGAGTACTGATTCAAATTATCAAATACCTGCTGTGCAAGCTCGCGTGTTGGAACCAAAATCAATGCTTGAGGTGTGCCGTTAAGTTTCTTTTGCTGAACGGTTTGTATGATAGGTAAACCAAACGCAGCCGTTTTTCCCGTACCAGTTTGTGCAGCAGCAAGTAAGTTTTTTCCTGCAAGGACGTGTGGAATTGACTTTTCTTGCACTGGTGTTGGCGTCACGATATTTAGATTGCCTAGCGTCTCGATTAGCTTTTGTTCGATGCCTAAATCAGCAAAATTAACAGACATGTGTAACCTCATTATTTTTGGAGCGCAGAGTTTACCAGAGCCCCTAAAGCCATACTACTTTTCTATCTCATTGAGTTGAGTCATTAAGCTGTTGCTGAAAATCATACGACTGGCGCAAAACATCTCGATAAAGTGACGAGAACTTCTCTTCTAATTCGGTGTAATCACTTTCAATCACTTTAAATGTTGTGGTTAAGTCTGCCATCCTAGGACTTCTTTGCGACATCCGATGTAGTGCAAATTCTATATTGTCTAGATCTTGATAGGATTGAAGCCATCGGCCATGCCACATTCTGCTGTGGAGCACCAAAAAACGTGGCGGCAAATGTTCATGAACCTCTCGGTTTACTCTCTCGTATGCCGTTTTTACAAAGTGTTCGAGAGACACGGAGTGAAAGTCGTTCCAGTGTTTTGCGAGGCAATGATCCCAAAACATATCTAAAGCGATAGGTGCAAAACGTCTCGCAACACCAGTGAAATGAGGCTTACATTCGTTGACGATTGGATGATGGTCAGTAATACGGTCAACAAATCTATGTAATCTGATGCCATTTGAGATATCGCGATCATACAGCTTGCTTGGATCTCCTTTTACGAAGTCTCCAAGCAAGTTTCCCAATAAATGGCTGTTACTGTGATCTGCGATATGCAGGTGGGCTAGAAAGTTCATTCGACGCCAGTTTTGGCCTCTAGGGCTTGGTGTGACATGAACCTAGTATAACGTCAATTACGACGAGATGAGAGTGTTCCGCTATTCGGCTTCGTTGTCTGAGCCAACGTATTCCGACAAGATAATGCCAATTTCAAGCGCATCTAGCAGCTCTAGGCTCTCATCGTTTTGGTATTGGTCGCTCATTGTGACCTCCTTTATTTTAAGCTCTCTTGCTTTTACTTGCTGACACATATCCACATCAGCAACTCCTTTTTATAGTCTTTATATGACACATTCATGACAGCGAGAAGTAAAGATTTAAAAACCTATGAGCACAATCAAAAGTAAACGATTGCAATTAAGTTTCATATCCGCTTAACAC
>NZ_WXWS01000003.1:0-4094 GCF_009904715.1 Vibrio sp. V42_P2S4T144
ATTTGCTGATGGTGCAAACAGTGACGCAGCAAAAGAGTTTCTAACCAAAGATTCATTTTCTTATGAAGTTTACGGAATCATCGCGATGCAGGCCGCGTACCGCGATTACGATTCTGGCAGCAAAGCAACGGACGATGATTTGGGTGGCATGCAGCTAAACAACGAGTCTCGTATTGGTTTCCGTGGTAAAAAACAATTTGCTAACTTCGACCCTACTTTTATTTGGCAAATCGAAGGCGGTTATGTAGACCCTAGCTTTGGTGGCGAGGGCGCAGGTCTTGGTGAACGTGACACATTCGTCGGTTTTGAAAGTGCATCTTGGGGGCAAATTCGCCTGGGTCGCGTTTTGACACCTATGTACGAATTGGTTGACTGGCCAGCATCTAACCCTGGCCTCGGCGATGTATACGACTGGGGTGGTGCTATTGGTGGCGCCAAGTACCAAGACCGTCAATCAAACACTATCCGCTGGGACTCTCCAATGTTTGCTGACAAATTCTCCCTAGATATCGCAGCTGGTGCAGGTGATAAAGCAGGTCTAGGTGAAGGGGATGACTACTGGGGTGGTATCGCAGCACACTACAAAATTGGTCCTATCCAGTTAGATGCGGCATATGAAGGTAACCGTAATATCAAGATGGAAAGCCAAACGTGGGAAAACAACACGTACTTGGTAGGGGCACAAGGCTGGTTTGATAACGGGATCTCTTTCTTTGCGCAATACAAATACATGGAAGCGGACGCAAGCAATGGTGTGAGTGAAAAGCAAGATGCAATGTCTGCCGCTATCATGTACACCACGGGTGATTGGCAATACAAACTGGCTTACGCCGCTAACTTTGATCTCGAGCGTGATGGTAAGAAAATTAACGATACAGCGGACGATGTGTTATCAGCACAAGTTATGTATTTCGTAGACCCATCGGCAGTGCTGTACGTACGTGCTCGTACTCTAGACTTTGGCGACGGTGCGTCTCAATTAGATAAACCAACAGAAGCACGTTGGAAGTCTGCTGACTATGACGAGTTCTCTGTAGGTGTTGAATACTACTTCTAATTAAAGAAGCAGCTAAAAGGGCGGAAACGCCCTTTTTATCTTGATACTTATTCAAATAAGCCTTTGAAATGACTGGCCTGTAAATTTTAGAGGCTTATCTAAATTGGTATAAAGTGAGAAACCATGATGAAAAAAACAACGACACTTCTCGGACTTTGCGCAATGCTTTCGGCGCCAGCTTTTGCTGCTCAACTCACTCTGCAATCTGAATTAGTTCCTCGCGTTCTCAACGGCGAGTTCGTCTACCCTGAGTGGATATCCAAGAACAACAGCATCGAGTTAAAGGATGGGGAAAACCAATTAGCGGTAACGGTTGGACAAATTGTATTTGAAGATGGAAAGCGCCGTAAATTCGATTCGCAGCCGCTGGTATTAGAGTTTGATTCGGAAAAAGACACCGAGCTTTCTCTGACTTATCAAACATTCCGTACTATTGAAGAGGCGAGAGCCTTCGAGCTCGATCCTAAAGTGGTATTGAAAGACAAAAACGGAAAAGAAGTGGCATTCTCTATGGTTCAACTTCGTAAAGGTGGTTTGCAAGGTTTTCGTGATTACGAACGAGAAGTTGCCGACTATAACAACGCAATGAATAAAGAATCTACTAAGGCAAGCATTGCGTCTTCTCCAGCGGAAACCAAAACAATCAAAGCATCGTTTAATGAATTGAGCCGTGAAGAGCAGCAAGAATTTATGCAATGGGCAATGCGTAACCTGAAGTAATTTTGTCTTGTGCTTTAACAGTAAATAGTAGGGCTGTGCCTTTTTGGTTCTGCCCTGTTTTTATTTCTGTTGTCAAACCGATTGTAGAATTGACTTACGGTGGTAAAATGTCGCCACTTTTATCCTTGACATTACAACGAGAGATCTCTCGTTGCTCATTACCCCTAAGGAACTCAAATGACGGTTAAAACTCGTTTTGCTCCTAGCCCAACTGGCTATCTACACGTTGGTGGTGCGCGTACTGCACTTTACTCTTGGCTATACGCTAAAAACCAAGGTGGTGAATTCGTTCTACGTATCGAAGATACAGACCTTGAGCGTAACTCTCAGGAAGCGGTTGATGCAATTCTTGAAGGCATGGAATGGCTAGGCTTGGAGTGGGATGAAGGTCCTTACTACCAAACTCAACGTTTTGACCGTTACAACGAAATGGTTGATAAGCTTCTTGCTGAAGACAAAGCTTACAAATGTTACGCGTCTAAAGAGCTGCTAGATGAAATCCGTGCAGAGCAAGAAGCAAATAAAGAAATGCCTCGCTACGATGCTAACCATCCAAAAATCAAAGCAGCAAACGAAGCGGCAAAAGATGGCGATCCATGTGTTATCCGTTTCCGTAACCCGAAAGAAGGCAGCGTAGTATTTGATGATCAAATCCGTGGTCGCATTGAAATCCGCAACGATCAAATGGATGACCTAATCATTCGTCGTACTGACGGTTCACCTACTTACAACTTCTGTGTAGTCGTGGATGACTGGGACATGGGTATCACTCACGTTGTTCGTGGCGAAGACCACATCAACAACACGCCTCGTCAAATCAACATCTACGAAGCACTAGGTGCGCCAGTACCAACATTTGCACACTGTGCAATGATCCTGGGTGATGACGGCGCGAAACTGTCTAAACGTCACGGCGCTGTATCAGTCATGCAATACCGCGATATGGGCTACCTGCCTGCGGCACTAAACAACTACCTAGTGCGCCTTGGTTGGTCTCATGGTGACCAAGAAATCTTTTCTCAAGAAGAGATGATCAATCTATTTAGCCTAAACGCAGTATCTAAGTCAGCGTCTGCTTTTAACACTGACAAACTGCAATGGTTGAACAACCACTACATCAAGAACTCAGATCCTGCGTACGTTGCTGAGCATCTACAATGGCATCTAGATCAACAAAAACTAGACGTAACGAATGGTCCTGCTATTACTGACGTGATCAAGCTGGTGGGTGAGCGTTGCAACACACTAGTTGAGCTAGCTGAGCAAATCCGTTACTTCTATGAAGATTTCTCTGAGTTTGAAGCGGGCGCAGCGAAGAAACACCTGCGTGGCGTGGCTAAAGAGCCTCTAGAACTTGCATTAGCGAAAGTGGAAGCACTAACTGAGTGGACGACAGCGAACATCAAAGATGGCGTTATCGCAGCAGTATGTGAAGAGTTGGAAATCGGCATGGGCAAAATCGGTATGCCATTACGTGTTGCTGTAACAGGCGGCGGTCAGTCTCCTTCTGTCGATGCAGTAATGGAGCTGGTTGGAAAAGAGCGTTGTATTGCTCGCATTAAGATGGCGCTTGAGTTCATTGCTGAGCGTGAAGCAAACGCATAATTGCTTTGAACTGAACGTTCTTTTGAATAAATAGTCACAAAGCCGCGGTGAGCAACCGCGGCTTTTTTGTATCTTCAATTTAGATAACGAGAAACTTTCTCTCATATTGGTGATTGAAGAGATGGTTTCAACTGTAATTTACCTCAATATGGATAAGCTTTTTTAATCCAAATATCGTTGGCGTGAATAAAAAATGAGCGATTATATATCAAATATCTGATTGATTTTTATCCATGTTCCTTAAAGTTCCATTTTATTTGTCTCATTTTTAAGAAAAGTCTTTGCTTTAGCTATGTTGTTCTAAAAATTAAAGCAAACGTTTGCGTCGTGATTGCGTGGGGATTTTTTTGCTTAAGATCACATGTTTTCGAGATTTTTGATGACAATAAATTGACAGAATTGGGATTTTTCTCGCGATTTCTTAGCGTTATAGTTCATCCCGTCAGCGATACCGAGATGGCGATATGTATCACTGAACAGGAAATGTACGTAAGTTGCTTCCATAAAAAAAATGCATGTGCATAAAAAGAAGCTGACTAAGTATCTCACTCAAGGAATGAATAAAAAGAATTGAAATACAACGTCAGTCAGACGGCGCATTTCGGCATCTAACAAAAGAACTTCTTTAGAGGAATCAATAATGAAAAAATTAGCAGCGGTAATTTCAGCGTCTCTACTTATGGCTTCAGCAGCACAAGCAGAAGTATACGTT
>NZ_WXWS01000289.1:0-4074 GCF_009904715.1 Vibrio sp. V42_P2S4T144
CATTAGTCCGGTTGCTTCTAATGGAAGCATAATGATTTTACCATTTTCGGCTTGACCAATGCTCTTGATCGCTTCGGTATAACCCTGTGCAATGAAGTAATTGACGGCTTGCATGTCACCTTTTGCAATGGCTTCGGAAACCATGTAAGTCGCTTTTGCTTCTGCTTGCGCGGCACGCTCACGTGCTTCTGCATGGAGAATAGCAGACTGCTTTTCGCCTTCAGCTTTTAATATCTCTGATTGTTTATGACCTTCGGCCTTTAATATCTCAGCTTGGCGAACCCCTTCTGCTTCAAGAATTTCCGCACGCTTATTACGCTCGGCTTTCATTTGCGCATTCATTGCAGCGGTCAGATCGGCTGGTGGCTGGACATCTTTAATCTCAATTCGTGTGACTTTTACGCCCCAAGGGTTTGTTGCTTGGTCAACAATCGCCAACAGCTTAGAGTTGATCATGTCGCGTTGGCTCAGCATTTCGTCCAGTTCCATTGAACCTAAAACGGTACGAATGTTCGTAAGGGTCAAGTTTCTAATAGCGTGTTCTAAGTCGTTGACTTCATAAGCCGCTTTTGCAGCATCGATCACTTGAACAAATCCGACAGCGTCAATAACCACGTTAGCGTTATCTTTTGAAATGACCTCTTGCGCAGGAATATCGAGAACGCGCTCCATCATGTTTACTTTTTGACCAACTTTATCAACGAATGGAATGATCAAGTTTAAACCCGGCTTTAATGTGTGGGTGTAGCGTCCGAAGCGTTCAACTGTCCAGTTGTTTCCTTGCGGAACCGTTTTAATGGCTGAAGATAAGATAACGACAGCAAGAACGACGAAAATACCGATGGTGATCAGTGAATCAATTGGCATGAGTTATTCCCTTAAGTGCATAATATTCGATCCATTTTTACCTATTTATAGACAATAGACAATTGAAGTTCTGAGACCTTTGAGAGGTTATTGGTTTTTTATATGACAAAGGCCGGAAACACCGGCCTTTGTCATTGCATGGTTTTACTCTCGCTATTTTGCGGGGTATTCAATCCAACTTGAACCATCAAGAGAAACATAATATTTCCCTTGTACTTCAATCACAGTAGAGCCTGAGTTCTGCGCGACAACTCGTGTTTCTGGTAGGTTCTCTGTCAATATTGAAGGGCTAAACGTCTTACTTTGATAAATGTTTTTATCCAGGATATTCGAAACGAGCTGCGACAATGCCAGATAGCTAGATGGCTCGCTTACGTGTTCGGTGTCGCCCTGACGCTGAATTCCTTCTCCGAAGATTTTAATTCCTACCGGTGTATGAATGATTGTCGGTGCAGGAATTTCTCGCATACCCGAAATTTGCATGCGGTCTCCTCGCATTCCACCACCATGTTCTGGTACCAAAGCGACAACGATGTTGCGTTTTGAGGACTCTAAGGTTTTAAAGAACGCGTGGAGATCATCAAGCAAATTCTTAAGGCGCATTTTGTAGCTAGCAATAGATGTGCTTGAATTCGCATTGATGATCCTGTTGCCATCATGTAGTGAAATTGAGTTGTAGAGTGCCACGACTTTGTCGTCACTACTGTTAAGTCTTTGCTGCCACCAGTTATCCAATACTTGCTTATCGCGGAAGATCGAAGAGCCATCAAAAGATTTTTGGTAAGGAGTTAAGTCTTCTTGAGACATAAGAGCCGCTTGTAAGTCGCCGTCTTTTTTGATCAATTCAAGGAAGCTATCAAAGACACCATTGTGGTTCATCAGTAAATTTTCTGTGAAGCCTAGCTCTTTCAAACTTTCGAACAAGTAGCACTGCTTTGATGGTGCTGGCTGGAACAGTTGACTGTGTTCCTGTTGACCACAATTGGCTCGTAACAGACGAATGACCGCAGGCCCGCTGTATGACGTTGCAGAGCTAAAGTTGTCGAACATGATGTCAAATTCTTTGAATAGAGGATGATCGGCCAGTCCTGCAATTTCGATGTCATCCCACGCGACCGAGCAAATACTCAAGAACAACAAATCGAAAGGAGCATCCATTACGCTGTTGGTATCGAATGCCACACGTCGAGAAGCTTCTTTAGAAAAGAAATCTGCAGTTAACGTGTTGAAACTGGCATCATTAATTTCCGTTATTTGAGGTTGTTTGCTAGCAGTAACCTCGGTTGTCGGCTGTTGTTGAGCTACTTCTGCAGCCACTGTTGTCTGAGGTTCAGTCGTCATAGGAATACTTATATAGACCATCGCAATAACCACAAAGACTGAAACTCTAACGAACTTGCTCAAAATAAAGTACGCACCACACAAAGCGAGCAATCCGAGTATTGCTTGGAATGATAAAAATCGTCCCAAAAGCTCGACCAGATAACTCAATTCAAACTGCATTAACTGTCCCGCTTGAGCCCAAAGACGGTCTAGAGGAGGTAGGTAAGAATCGTAATGCAAGAGCCACGCTGCGGCGACAAATACAACGATATGACGTACCGCATTTAGGCTTTTCATCGAGATAGGAAGCAGGATGAAGATCAACAGCGCAAAGTTTTCTATTGGATGGAAATCGATGATTCCTTGAAAATAGAGCGCTGTTTTTGCGATAAAGTAAATATTCCACCAGCCCAATCCTATAGTAGAGGGGGTAGAGTCATGAGAATGCGATATCATTACTTAAGCTTCTTAGTATTAGTGGCTGATGTATCTAGCTCAAAATAGCGCGAGCGTTTTAAGTGCTTGTGGTAAAAGCGTCGGGTAGCGTTTACTAGGTCACGGATAAAGTATCCTAGGAGTAGGCCAATACCTGAGCTGATAATCACGGTCAGTAAAAAATCGTTAATATTCATGAACGCTCCTTGAGCTCGATGGTTTTTTTCACAGCAAACAAAGGAGGAACATCAGTAATGGAGTTAGTGGCGGTATGGAATATTTTCCTCTCTGTCGCCAGAGCTGAAACGTCGTCGGATATGACGGCTTCATCTTGAACGATGAATTTTAACTCTGTTTCGATATCTAATTGAGTATCAAACGTGTGAGTTGAATGAAATAAGTCTCTCACTGGGAACTCAAATATATTGTTGAGTGCAATATCAATATCGCTATGTCGAATAGCACTGAACAAGACATATAGAGCTTTGTTGCAGGCTGTCACAACGTCGCCATCTCTTCGAATATGGCAAAGACGTAAACATTCCTCTGCCGTCATACCTGGTAATAAGTTCAGCTTGATAAGCGCAAAGTTCACATTTGAGTGTGTTGAGTGGGAAATGACGTCAATACAGTATTGGCTAAAGTCCTGGTTTTGTAAGTAGCCTTTGCTACCAAACTTAAGGTCATACTTTAAGAGCGCCTCTAAACTGTCAGGAATTGGGCGTGTAAGCATCTGGCCTTGAATTGCTTCAACCTGAGTCATAAAGCGCATTGGGGGGATTTGCGCGTGAGAAATGAAGTTTGCCCCCGAGCGAAGTAAGAACTTTTCATCTGCATATCTCAGACATTGTTGGGTCTCCCTGACAATAATCTTTAGCTGACGGCCATACGCGGACCTTAAACGGTAGCAATCTAACGCGATCTGTTGAACTTCGCTTTGGTTATCACAGCTGAAAACAATAGTTGAAGAGCGAGGGTTGTCTAGCATCGCTATGAGTCCTTGATTGCTCTCTGCCACACGCATCCCTTTTGGGGCTTTCACGCTTTCTCTGAAAGCTCTTCTGCTGACATAGATTCTATCGCTATCCGATTTGTCTTCTGGCATGACATGAGATTGATGCGTTTCGTAAGACGTTGCTTTTAGTGTTTTATCTTTAGTTTTAGTGAGAATGTATTCGTGTTGGGTAATTACACCGTGTTTATTGGACCAAAAATCCACAAGATAGCAGTAGCGAGCGTCATCTAATGATGTCATGGTCGCCAAACCTGCAATGTGTCTATTATGAGAAATAAGAATGGGCTTTAATAGTGAAGTCGTCAGATGCCCATATATACAAACACTAATAGTGATTTTTTTATTATTTGCCAGCTCATTTAAGCTTTGTAGAAAGAAACTTATAAAATCATCATTAGTTGATGATAGTAGCGAGTCTGGAACAACTAATAGAC
>NZ_WXWS01000311.1:0-4044 GCF_009904715.1 Vibrio sp. V42_P2S4T144
TCCGTATATGGTTTAAGCGAACTCTTCGAGATGGCAAACCGTGCGGCGGCTAAATTGGGCGTTGATGTGCACTTTGAAGTAGAGATATTGGATCACTGGCCAAACACGCACTTCGATGTGAAAACAGCGGTAATGATTCCGCCCGGCGGCACTGGTCAATATTACTTAGAACCAGAGCCAGAGCTACTCGACTGGTTAAATGTCCAATATAGTAAAGGTGCGATTTTAGCCTCCGCCTGCGCTGGTACTTTTATTCTTGCTCAAACCCAGTTGTTGACCAATAAGTCTTGTACAACACACTGGGGCTTGGCTCCTTCATTAGCGAGTCAGTTTCCCGATATCCACGTAAGACAAGAAGCCATCCTTATTAACGAAGGAACGATCATTACGGCTGGGGGTATGATGTCATGGGTGGATTTAGGTTTGGAATTGGTTTCCTTATTTGCGTCACCGGCAGTAATGCGCCTGCTAGGAAAAATGTTGGTTATTGATACTGGTCCGAGAGAGCAACGCTTTTATCAACAGTTTACTCCAAACTTCCAACATGGTGATGGGGTAATTGTTCAACTACAGCACTATATAAACGATCATTATCAAGGAAAACTGAGCAATAAAGAGCTTGCAGAGTTGAGTTGTTTAACAGAAAGGACATTGCAGCGACGCTTTAAAAAGGCGACAGGTTTCAATGTTAACCAATACATACAAAGCTTAAGAGTACAAAAAGCTTGTGATTTACTTGAGTCGACAACCCTAACATTTGACGCAATATCATTTAGAGTGGGTTACCAAGATGTGAGCGCGTTCAGGAAAATATTTAATAGGATCGTAGGTTTAACACCGAAGTCGTTCAGATCTCGGTTCTGTTCATGAACGCCAGAAGTAAGATAATGTTGGTATTAAACATTTATAACTCAGAAGCAAACACCGCATATTTTTACAAGCTGGCTTAGCGTGATGAAAAGGGATAACAAGCTAAGCCAACCGTAGCGATCTTCTAAGTATTGAGAACTTTTTAGGATGCTTAAAGTGTTCTCAAATTACAACGACTTGTATAGGCCGCTGTTAATCGAAAAGCTATGTGATTTCCAAAACCAGTTTCCCAGTATGTTGCTTGCGTGAAAATACTTCTTGCGCTTGACCTATCTGGTTTAAGGGAAATGACTCCGCGACTAAGGGGCGAATTGCGTTCTGTTCGATATAGCGAACCAAGTTACCGAATACTTCTGGTGCCAAAACGGTACAACCAAATAACGCTAGGTCTTTAAGGTAAAGAGTTCTTACATCCAGCTCGACAATTGGACCGCCTATGGCGCCGGAAACAGCGTATCTTGATCCTGGTTTTAGTACCTGAAGAAATTGTGGCCACTGCTCTCCTGCGACCAGATCAATCACTACGTCAACGCTGTTTTCTCCGAGAGTCGCCGGCAAATTTGCATCGCGAGGGATAACTTGGTTTGCTCCTAATGCCGTGATCTGTTCTTTCTTTTCTGGGCTGGCGATAGCAATGACGTATGCTCCACGCGCCTTCGCCAGTTGGATTGCGGCAGAGCCAACACCGCCGGATGCCCCTGAAATCAGTACGGTATCGCTCGCTGTGACATTAGAGCGGACAAGCATGTTCTCGGCAGTTGAATAAGAACAAGGGAAGGAGGCCAAATCGATATCCGATAAACTACTATTCACAGCATATGCATGTTTACTGTCAACAACAGTGAACTGAGCAAAGCCACCATCACATTCTGAACCGAAGTACCAAGGCGAGCTAAGTGCTTGACTGTGGAAGCGCGTAATACATGGTTCGATAAGCACACGCTGACCGATTCGTGATGGGCAGATATTCTCACCAACAGCGACGATGGTACCGCATACATCGGCACCTTGGATTCGAGGGAGAGATAGCGCGTCTCCTGACCAACTTGCATCCATGCTATTGGCGTCATTTTTAGAATACCATGCTGTTCGGGTATTGATGTCGGTGTTATTGACTCCGGCAGCGGCAACTTGGATCAATACATCATCAGGCGAGGGGACTGGCACAGGTAGATCATCGCGGTAACGAAGCATATCTGGCCCACCATGACCGATAAGTTGGACGCCTTTCATGACTTTCGGGATTGTGGTCATTGATTGTTCTCCTTCATTAGTTCTAGCAGAGTGCGTTCAGCGGATGCAAAGGCAGCGTGACCGAGAACCGGCCATGCGTTGGATAGACCTTCATGTAACAAGAAGAGTGTGGTTGCGAGGTCTTCTCGCTGACTTAGTTGGCCCATAAGCTGACGGACCGCCAATTTGTGTTGTTTTACTGCTTGATTAATTGATAGATTTTCTGGATAGGCTGCTAATGCATTGATGGACATGCAGCCATTCGGTGCAAACTCCTTCATCCAATCCTCGAGGCGAGTGAATAGGTGTAATACAGCCGGTGTTCCATTGGCAGGGGCGTCTTCGAGCAAAAAACTCAAATACCTTTGATGGCGATGCTCGAGAGCTGCAACAATCATCGCTTCCTTGGAGGGGTAGTATTTGTACAGGGTTCTCAGGCTGACTTCGCAGGCGTTTTTGAGTTGGGGTACGCTAGGCTCGGCGAAGCCATACTGACTGAATGCTTTTTCTAGGCTTGCTGCGATTTTTTCTTTCACTATTTGATACACCAGGTAGAACGTTTGTTTTACCTAAGGGTAGAATAAACTTTCTACCTCAGTCAATGGTGTATTTGA
This sequence comes from Vibrio sp. V42_P2S4T144, assembly GCF_009904715.1. NCBI lineage: Bacteria > Pseudomonadati > Pseudomonadota > Gammaproteobacteria > Vibrionales > Vibrionaceae > Vibrio > Vibrio sp. V42_P2S4T144. Next base: position 2,718 of record NZ_WXWS01000311.1, read on the forward strand.
ACTCTGTATTGAAAGCCCGACGTAATGCCGGGCTAATTTAAGTGATTTTTATCGATTTGGAACGTGAATCAGTGTGCCGTTGCGCGCTGCTCTCCACGCTTGTCTAGCATTCCGCTGAAACGGGTTAGTAGTAGAGCACCTAATACTACGATCGCGCCAATCCAAGGTGTGTGCATCAGCCCAGCATTGGCCACGATAAGGCCACCGCCCCAAGAACCCAGTGCAATACCTACGTTAAATGCAGCAATGTTGAGACCAGAAGCGACGTCGACTGCATCAGGTGAATATTTCTCTGCTAGTTTGACAACATAAACTTGAAGTCCTGGAACGTTACCAAAGGCAAAGGCACCCCAGACAAGAATGGTCACTACTGCAGAAATTGGATTAAATGCTGTGACACTAAACACGAGCAATACCACAATTAGGCCCGAGAAAATCGCTGTCAGAGCTTTGATTGGCCCCATAGAGTCGGCCATCTTTCCGCCCCAGATGTTGCCGAATGCGACTGATACACCATAAACCAACATAATTAGGCTGATAGCGCTAGAGCCAAACCCCGAAACTTCTTCCAAAATAGGAGCCAAGTAAGTGAAGGCTGTGAACGTACCACCGTAACCGAGCGCGGTGATTGCGTACACCAAAAGTAGACGAGGCTGAGTCAAGACTTTTACTTGCGATGACAGCTTGGTTGCTGGTGGTTGTTTCAGATTACTCGGCACTAGTAGAGCGCTTCCTATCAGTGCGATGATTCCAAGGATCGCGACGATTAGGAAGGTTGCCTGCCAACCAAATGTCTGGCCAATCCAGGTGCCAAGTGGCACGCCCGTCACTAGAGCTACGGTCAGACCGGTAAACATAATAGCAATTGCGCTAGCGGCTTTTTCTTTTGACACTAGGCCAGTGGCGATAGTCGAGCCGATCGAAAAGAACACACCGTGTGCAAGCCCGGTCAGTATCCTTGCTGTAACTAGAGTGTTGTATCCAGGTGCTTGCCAGGCTAACAGATTGCCAAGAACAAACAGTGCCATAACAGAAAGCAGAACGTACTTTCTTTTCCAGTTACCAGTCAGCGCTGTTAAAACGGGAGCACCAACCGCGACACCAAGTGCGTACAGGCTAACTAAAAGACCCGCTGAAGGTAATGATACGTTGAGGTCGGAGGCCATAGTCGGTATCAGACCGACAATTACAAACTCCGTGGTTCCAATAGCAAAGGCGCTAAGCGTCAATGCAAGTAAAGCTAAAGGCATAACAACTCTCTCTTATAATCATTGAATATGAATGGATAAACGAATAGCCCGTTTCCATGTCGTGTATTATTAAAGAG
>NZ_WXWS01000341.1:0-4038 GCF_009904715.1 Vibrio sp. V42_P2S4T144
ATTACACGTCGTGCAACACTTAGCTCCTGGTGGTTTAGAAACGCTCGTACTAGAAATGCTTCGTTTTGCGCAGCCAAACCATTCCGTTTTTGTCGTGAGCTTAGAAGGAAGCAAAGAACATGCACTACAAGGCTGGCAAAAACTATTGCCCTACCAAGGCCAACTGCACTTTCTTAATAAGAAACCTGGATTCAGCGGAAAAACCATCAGTACGCTGACTTCCATGCTCAAAGGACTTAAGCCTGACGTGGTCCACACTCACCATATCGGCCCACTTCTGTATGGTGGTATTGCTGCACGTTTAGCGCACGTACCTGTAGTGATTCATACCGAGCACGACGCATGGCACCTTAATAACAAAAAATCAGCTCGACTGCAGTCCCTACTGCTAAAAATGATTCGTCCACATGTGGTTGCCGATGCGAACTTTGTCGCCGAACAAATCCAGACAAAACTGAATTACCGCAAAGTTTGTACTATCCATAACGGGATTGACTGTCAGAAGTTTAAAAGCGGTGACCAAACTGCAACAAGGCACTTGTTTGAACTTCCAACCGACAAAATCGTGATTGGCGTTGCCGGGCGTCTAGAAGCAGTTAAAGGCCATAAAGTGCTTATCGAAGCATTCTCTCATCTTACGCCAAACACACACCTAGCCATTGCTGGAGATGGTTCTCAGCGAGCTCAATTGGAAGCACAAGTTAGAACGTTAAAACTTGAAGATCGAGTAACCTTTTTAGGCTTGGTCGACGATATGCCCAGCTTTTACCAAAGCCTAGACTTGTTTTGCTTACCATCACTTCAAGAGGGATTTCCTCTCTCAACCCTCGAGGCTCAAGCATGTGACATTCCTTGCGTCGCGACGGATGTTGGCGGCGTGAAAGAGACGCTCTGTCCGAACAACAGCACACTGGTTGAAGCAAATCGCGTGTTTTCGTTGGCCGAAGCGTTATCACAGCAACTGGAATCATCACACCATTCTCCTCGAACTTTTATTCTCAAACACTTTGATATCAGAGACATGGTGAGTCGCTACTCACGTTTGGCCAAGGAGGCTAGCTATGAATGATTTACTTTGGATTATAGGGTTTGGTTTATCCGCGTTTTTGATTGTCTATCATCACGTTGGGTATCCACTGCTCCTTAAGTGGCTTCCTTTAAAACAGCAAGACGAAACCAAAGCACCATTTGTAGAGCGAGCTTACAAAGCCTCCAAAACAGACAGCCAGCTACCCTCTATTACTGTCATCGTGCCCGCCTACAATGAAGAACAATGGATAGCAGAGAAGATCCGTAACCTTGCGAGCCTAGATTACCCAAGGGATAAGTTAAGAGTAGTGATCGCATGTGATGGCTGCACAGATAACACAGCCGAGATTGCTCAAGCGACAATTCAAGAAGCAATCTGCTCTGATACTCTGTTCATTATTAATGATCACCAAATCAATCGCGGTAAAGTTGCCCTACTCAACGAAGAAATGCGTCATGTTAGCTCGGACATTACCGCACTGAGTGACACGTCGGCATTGATTTCTTGCGATTCTCTGTTGCTAGCTAGTCAGCATTATCAAAATGAGAACGTTGGAGTGGTTAACGCAACATATCAAATAATGAGCACTAATAACCAAGGTGAAGCGGCGTATTGGCAATACCAGTCTCGAGTAAAGCACCAAGAATCCTTGTTAGGTTCAACGATTGGTTCCCACGGTGCGTTTTACACTTTCAGAACTCACTTATTTGAACCACTGGAAGTTAGCACCATTAATGACGACTTTATTCTCCCTATGAGAATCGTTTTGCGAGGCTATAGCGCTATTTACGAGCCAAACATGCTGGCTCTTGAGCTCGAACAAAGCTCAGACGACGCAGATTTCAAACGACGCCTAAGAATTTCAGCGGGTAACATGCAGCAGCTCATGCAATTAAAGAAATTACTGCTACCTCGTTATCGTGGCACTGCCTTTGCATTTCTATCGGGAAAGGTTCTGCGCTTAGCAACACCCTATTTGATGATTGTTTGCTTTATTTGCTCACTACTACTGGCACACAATCCGCTGTTTCAAGTAATGCTGTTCGCACAAGTTGGTATTTACAGCATCGCGCTTATTACTTACTTAATGCCAGCACTTAACACTATTAAACCTTTTAAGCTGATTAGCTACATCGTCATTGGTCATCTCGCCAACTTTATCGGCGGTATAAAATATTTACTCGGAATGGAAAATGGACGTTGGAAACGCGTCAACCAATAAGGAAAGCATCATGAAAAACTCACGCTACGATTCAAATGTATGCCACGCGAAAAGAACGTTTGATGTACTGGTTGCAATGCTTATTTTGGTCGTCACTGCACCACTATTCCCATTTATCGCGCTAGCGATCAAAACCACATCGAAAGGCCCTGTGATTTATCGCCAATTGCGAGTAGGACGCTGCACACCAGAAAAAATGGATCTTTTTCAAATCATGAAGTTTCGCACCATGTATATTGATGCAGAGCAACGCTCTGGCGCAGTATGGGCAACTGAAAATGATCCCCGCATCACGCCAGTAGGACGCTTTTTACGCAAAACGCGTTTAGATGAACTACCTCAACTGTTTAATGTGTTGAGAGGTGAAATGTCGATGATTGGGCCGCGCCCAGAACGCCCAGCTTTCTACCAGAAATTAGAAGATGAAATCCCCTATTTTGTAGAGCGCACATATGGCGTGTTACCGGGTATCACAGGCTTAGCTCAGGTTAACCAAGGCTATGATGCATGCATTGAAGATGTAAGACGCAAAGTTGGGTTTGACCACAGTTACGCACTAAGCTTAGGTTCGTTTTACTCTTGGATTTCAATGGACCTTTCAATCATGAGCAAAACATTCGTTGTGATGATTGACGGACGAGGTCAATAACTTCCGGTTCTGGTAACGGTCACTCTTGCCACTGGCGTCGCATCTTTTCTATCGTCGCTGGTGGCACGTCATGAATGCTTTGATACGCTCCGTGGCACACTTTAATTTCCACCTCGATGCGCTTCTTCATGCAGTAGTCCATGTAACGCTTCATCTCCCAATGTCGAACAAACGTATTGCTCACAATCACGACTCTCCCTTTGTTCAACCACTTTCTAGTTTGCTGAAAACACCACTCATGCGCTTGAGGTAATTGAACCGGTTCAAAGTGATAATCACCTTCATCATTTTCAAAATACATGTCAGCTTCAAAATGCTTAGCACCAAGCTCTATTGCCAGTTGTTTTGCTAAGGTTGTTTTACCTGAACCCGGAAGTCCACGAATAAGAATGAGTTTAGCCAGTGACATAATGCAGTTTAATGCGGTGGAAATAAGCCTAAACTGTAACGAAATTATTGGAAAAGAAAAGTAGAAATAAAAAATGCCGAGCACATTAGGCTCGGCATTTAAACTCAATAATGGATCGTGTTGTATTTATTTGTAAGCTGGCAGTTCTGTTCTTAACCCTTTCACCAAACTTACGCACATCAACAGCAGAACAAAAGTAAACGGTAACCCTGTTGCAACAACGCCTGATTGCAATGCTTGCAAGGCTTCTTTACCACCAACCCAAAGCATTACGGCTGCAATTGCGCCTTCAATACACGCCCAGAAAATGCGTTGCGGTACTGGTGCATCAATCTTACCACCGGCGGTAATACTATCGATAACCAGCGAGCCAGAGTCTGACGATGTAATAAAGAATACCAGAATCAGCACGATAGAAAGCATTGAAATCACTGAGCTATACGGAAGCGCATCGTAAACATGGAACAAAGTCAATGAAATATCAGTTAGGCCATTTGCACCTAGCTCACCAACTTTATTCACCACTTGGTCAAGCGCGATACCACCAAACACAGACATCCAAATCAAAGTAACAACTGTAGGAATAACGATGACTGCGAATAAGAATTCTCGAACCGTACGACCTTTAGACACACGCGCGATAAACATACCAACAAACGGTGACCAAGATACCCACCAAGCCCAGTAGAATACCGTCCAGCCGTGCATCCAAGTTTCATCTTCACGAC
>NZ_WXWS01000267.1:0-4038 GCF_009904715.1 Vibrio sp. V42_P2S4T144
TTGTGATTGGTATCATCCACTTAAGAGCTGCTTCGGCGGCTCTTTTTGTTTGTGCGGTTTTGGCGTCGATAAAGCAGTAAAAAAATGGAATTCGAAAGCGCGATTTAACGGTGCAGATGAGAAAAACTTTAGGCAAAGAAAAACCCCGAGGGCTTGCGCCCATCGGGGTTATAGTCTTACTCGCAGCAATCCAGCTACTAAGAGTGCTCCATGCATCTAATCCATGATAGTGTGCTGAATCCGTCAGCTTAATCCTTACGTCGCCTTCCTAGCGGTGTCCTTAATGACCTTATCCTGGTCTGCTAACTATCCTCGTTAGCTCTCATCACTTGTTCCCTGAGCGGTGTCCCTGACATCATCCCGATGTTCAAATCCTTGCCTCGTCCAGAGGTGTCCATTTCCCGTCCTTAGTAGCAACCATCCTAGTCACTATTGATTCCGTTCAATGTCCAATTTTGCAATCCATGCCCGACTATTCATCCTGAATAACCGTTTCTTCTTCCTGAAGTTCACCAAGTCCGTGGTGTTTCCTGTTCCGTGTCAGCATCCTTCCGACAGGTTTAATATTACGTGTTTAACGATTTCCAACAACGGGCTAATCTCACATTTTTTAACTCTCTTAGCGTTCAAAAAAGATACATGAGTATTAAATTCAATGGCTTATGCTCTTTTCTGTACGGTTTTACCATTAAAAAAGAGAGGTTTGCTCAACCCTTTGTGAGAGATCTCGCACAAGGGGTCGAGCGAAAGACTCTTACTGCCCGATAGCGGCACCTTCACGTCTTGGATCCGCAGCGCCTTCAAGACCGTCTTTTGTTATTCGTATCGCATGCAGACCAGAGTTCAAATCCCGAACATCGGTTTTAAAGCCCATCTTCTCCAGAGCAGGCTGTAAGCCCTCTGCGGCGGTACCTTGCTCAATATCTAAGGTGCCAAAACGGTTCAGCAATCGTGGCTGATTAATCGCGCTTTGGATGTCCATATCCCATTGCGTGTGGGCGATAATGGCTTGTGCGACGTAACCAATAATGCGGCTGCCACCCGGTGAGCCAATTGCCATGTAAGGCTTGTCATCCTTCATCATAATGGTTGGTGCCATAGATGAACGTGGGCGTTTGCCCGGTTCTAATCGGTTTGCGATTGGCACACCATCTTGATGCGTGCGGAAAGAGAAATCGGTCAGTTCGTTATTGAGCAAGAAGCCGCGTACCATCAAGCGTGAGCCAAAGGCGTTCTCGATGGTTGTTGTCATTGAAACCACATTGCCTTGCTTATCGACGATATTGAAATGGCTGGTGGAAGGCAGCTCGATCGATTGGTCCATGCTTAAGTTCATGGCGTGCGACCAAGGAGGATTACCGGCTTCAGCCTTACTCAAGGCTTTACCGACTTGAATGAGCTCAGCACGTTGTTTGAGATAATCTTTATCAAGCAAGCCTTCGGTTGGCATTGGCACATAATCTTGGTCAGCCATGTATTTACCACGATCCGCGAACGCAAGGCGCGATGCATCGGCGATCACTTGCCATGATTTCGCGCTTTCGGCTCCCCAACCTTTAAGATCGTATTGCTCGGTGATCGCGAGAATCTGTCCAACCGTCAATGCGCCAGAGCTAGGTGGTCCCATGCCGCAGATATCATAGCTTTGGTAAGCCGCACAAACCGGTTCACGTTGCTTGATTTGGAACGCATCAAAGTCAGGTTGTGCCAATACGCCAGGATTGCCCGGTGCATTTTGTACGGTCTTGATGATGTCTGTGGCGATATCGCCTTGATAGAAAGCTTTTGCCCCTTGCTCTGCAATTGCCGTCAGAGTTTGCGCGTATTCAGGGTTCTTCAACAACGTGCCTTCGGCTTTTGGTGAGCCGTCTGGATTGAAGAAGTAAGCCTTAGTCGCAGGGAAGCGTGATAGGCGCTTAGCATCTTTCTCAATCAGACTCGCGAGGCGAGGACTGACTTCGAAACCTTGCTCAGCCAAGGTAATCACGGGTTGGATTATCTTCTTCCATTCCAACTTGCCGTATTTCTGGTGCGTGTCCCACAGCAGTTTCACTGTACCAGGAGTGGCAACGGAACGCCCACCGACAACCGCATCGTAAAATTGCAGTGGTTGTCCTTTGTCATCTAGGAAGAGTTTCGGCGTTGCGGCGAGCGGTGCGGTTTCGCGTCCATCATACGTAGTCAGTTTTTGTTTCTCACTGTCCCAATACACTAAGAAGGCGCCACCACCAATGCCTGATGATTGCGGTTCTACCAAGCCCAGCATCAGCTGCACGGCAACCATAGCATCAATAGCATTACCACCTTGGGCAATAACATCCGCACCAGCTTGGGTTGCAATTGGGTTAGCAGCGGTAACCATATAATCTTTCGCTTTGATCAATTGTTTTTGCTCGAAGCCAGTGCTGTGCTCCGGCGCAACCGCATCTGCTGCTTGGTTAGCAAAGACTGAGGTAGATAAGATTAGTGGGGAAGTAAGAAAAAGACCCGTGGTCACGAGTCGGTTGAACGTCCAATGCATGATGACTCTCCATGTTGCCAGTTTTGTGCTTTGAGCTTGGCAGTTATGGAGAGTCACGTCGAGTCAGCAATCTTAGAAATGTCGATTGTGCTACGCTTTTAAATCAGTACTTTATCCGATAAAAGTATTGATAGTTTGGTATAGAATACTGCCGCCCACTAGAGTAAATACCACGCCGCATAGACCGTCGATGTAGATACCCGCTTGTTGCAATTTACGCTGTAAGCGCTGTGTCGACAGCATCCATGCAAGGCTAGAGAACCAGAATAGCGACAAGCCAAACAGGATGACCAGTGCAATACCTTTGCCAGTAATCGACATACCTGCTGGGACTAAACTCGACATCAAACTGACAAAGAACACCAGGGCTTTTGGGTTAAGAATGTTGGTCGCAAACCCTTTAGCAAACGCTTGACGCTTATTGCTGATCACTAGGTTATTTTGCTTCTTAGGTTGATCCGTCAGTGGGTTTTGGATCATCGAGATCACGGCACGCAATGCGCCAATTCCTAAGTAGAGCAGGTAACTACCACCGAGCAGTTGTGCCACGGAATACAGCACTGGGTGCTGGTGGACGACAAAACTCACACCTGTCAGGCTGAACAAAGAGTGCAGCAAAATACCGACGGACAATCCCAACGCAATGTACAAGCCAGTTTGACGACCATGACGCGTCGCATTTTGTACGACCAGCGCAAAGTCCGGACCTGGACTCATTAGGGCAATAAAGTGAATGCTGGCGAGTGTCAGCAATATGGTGGATTCATTCATAACACATCTCAAATTTAACCAATGCGGCTATTGTCGTGGTAAGTCACCTGTGGCGCTTGTAAAAAACTGACAGCTTTCTCGGTAAATGAAATTAACGAGCCACTTGAGAAGGGGAAACGCCGTAGGTCTGTTTAAACGCTTTGCTGAAATGCGCTTGATCATAGAAACCGATTTGATGAGCGACGTCGGTACCACATTGACCAGCTTGCAGTAACTTCATGCCTTGTTCAAGGCGCAGGCGTGCGAACCATGCATAAGGCGTCATGCCAGTTTGCGCTTTAAAGTGGCGCTGGAACTGAGTTGGGCTCAGTTGGCACAGCTCTGAAAGTGAATCCAAACGCACCGCTTGGTCAAGGTTAGCCATTAGATAATCTTTTAACGTCCCAAGCGATTGGTTTCCTAGCGGCACCACTTTTTGTCGCTCAAGCGATCCGTAGCGATCAAAAAGTTGGTTAAATCCTTCAAAAGGAAGGCAATCTTTGGTGAGTTGGCTGAGGTTTTCACGACGAAGCAGCCCGTGTAAGTTACTAAGTTGTGAAAATATCTGCGGATCCGAGATGATCAGTTCGTTGAAGTGTATTATTTGACCGTTTTGCTTAAGATCAGCCAGATCGCTCAATAGATGAGGTTCGATCGCAAACACATTTACTTCGTAGCCACTCTCGAGCTTAGATTGCCCGTCGTGCAGCTCATCCGGCGGCATAATCACAATTTGCCCGTGACCAACTTGGTGGCTATTACCTTGG
>NZ_WXWS01000482.1:0-4031 GCF_009904715.1 Vibrio sp. V42_P2S4T144
GCGCAACAAAGGTGGCTAGAATTGCGCCTGTCTTTGGGGAGTAGCTTACCTGATGAAGTTTCTGTTTCATCTGGTTCGTCCGTCAACATAATTGGTGCAAAATCACCATGGCGTTCGAGACTTGAAGCCTTTCAAGTTTAGCAAGACCTTAGACAAATCATCACGAACCGGGGTAGGGGCGTGAGGTTTGTCTTCGGTTAAAAATAATAATCCCTGCCCCAATGAGCATGTCGTGAGCGTTTTAGCTATTTCAATTACTACTGTAGCGTTAGCAGAAATTGGCGATAAGACCCAATTGCTATCTCTATTACTTGCAAGTCGTTACCGAAAACCAATCCCAATTATTGCAGCAATCTTTTTGGCAACTATTGCCAACCACGCTTTGGCTGCATGGTTAGGTGTGGTTGTCGCAGACTATCTATCACCTGAGATTTTAAAGTGGGTGCTGGTGGTCAGTTTTGTCGCGATGGCGGCTTGGGTTCTGATCCCGGACAAACTGGATGATGACGAGCAGATTTCTAATCGAGGCCCATTTATTGCCAGCTTTATCGCGTTCTTCGTTGCGGAGATAGGCGATAAAACTCAGATCGCCACTTCCATCTTAGGGGCGCAATACGCGGATGCGTTAAGTTTGGTGATTATCGGTACCACAATCGGTATGCTGCTGGCGAATGTACCTGTGGTCCTGATTGGTAAATTGTCGGCCGACAAGATGCCTTTAGGGCTGATCCGTAAAATCACCGCATTTTTGTTTATTGCTCTGGCAATAGGGGCTGCACTGTTCTGATTTTTTGCACGTGAAATGATGTGAGTTATCAATCATTAGTGGCGTGCTGCGCGAGTTCAAACTCTGACTCTAAATCGTTCCGTTGCGTGACGGATGACATATAAGTGTCATACTTGTCATGGTAGTTTAATGGTGTGAATGATAGCGAGAGGGCAAGTTTATGCTTACACGTTACATGGGGATGTCCCCGAAGAGTCAGAGTTATTTATTCACTTTTGGTTTAGCGCTGTGTTTACTAGCGATGGTGCTAACTGATATGTGGTTACCGATTGTAGCAGGATCGTTCGTCCTTACTGGATTGACAGTAGAAGCGTGGATTCGTGTCGCTCACATCATTCCTATGCATGAAGAGATGCGGGCAATGAAGAAACAACTTAACAAGCTCCAATCAGAAGTTCGCACACTCGAATACGACGAATAAACAAACGGCAGCCAATATAGGCTGCCGTTTTTAGTTCGACCAGATTATTCCAATCCTTTCTTGATCAGGTACTGATACGGAACTTGCTCCGTTTGTGCCGCAACTAACTGGTGGTCCATAAAGCGGCAGAAACTCGGAATGTCTCGAGTCGTGGATGGATCGTCTGCTTTGACCAGCAAAATCTCACCATCTTGCATGTTGCGAATTGTCTTCCTGACCATCATCACTGGCTCTGGGCAGCGCAGTCCTTGCGCCTCTAATGTCTTGTTTGCCAGTTCAGGATTAAAGCTCATAGTGTGATTCTCGTAACTAACTGAGCGTTGAATTTTACTTTCGTTGAAAAAATATTCAATAACCACTTGGCAAACCGAATTTTTTGTTTTACCTTAAATTAACAATTTGGTAACAACTGGCAAGGGAGAGGCAATGTTAACAGCGTTAGACAGACTTACGATTTACTCAGTGCTGTGTTTTATCTCGTTCTGTGCATTGGTACTTAGGACGCCAGCTGACACCTCTTTGACGCCTCTCGTAGGCATGGTTGCCACTATTATTGGGATTTGGATCGAGATGCGCAGATGGTCTGGCGCATCTGAGCAAGAAAATTAGCGCTTCTTGCTTGGATCAGAATGCTTTTAATAACGCTCACCTATTTTTTACCGACACTTCATTCCGACACTATCCCCATTTTTCTTGGGCTTCCCCGCTGAAAGGCGGGATTTTTTTTGCCTAAAGAGTACAATTTACCCAAACACATACAAAATAAGTGGCTAATTCGTGGAACTGGAAGATATCTATCGCCGAGATTTAAATTTACTGGTTGCGTTGCGAGTACTGATAGAAGAAAACAGTGTCAGTAAGGCGGCAACACGTCTGAACTTGAGTCAATCGGCAATGAGTCGTGTGCTTGGTCGTCTACGCGACTTATTGGGAGACCCGCTGTTTACTCGTCAGGGACAGCATTTGATCCCAACTCAGAAAGCGTTAGAGATCGATCGCTCATTGGGCGAGCCATTAGAGTCTTTACGTCAGTTGTTATCTCCGGTTGAGTTTGACCCATTGCAATGCGTACAGACTTTCAACATCGTGACCACCGATTATGCCATGCAAACGATATTACCGTTCGCTTTGCCGAGAATTTACCAAGAAGCACCAAATGTGTCTTTCAACTTCTTACCACTGCAACACGACCGTTTATCAGATCAGCTCACTTATGAAGGTGCAGACTTAGCGATTTGTCGCCCGACAGGCCCGGTGGAGCCTCTACGCAGTGAAGTGTTGGGGCGAGTGGGGGTGCTGTGTATGCTTTCAAAACAGCATCCATTAGCGAATAAAGAAATGAGCTTGGATGATTATCTGAGTCATCCACATGCCATGATCGCCATCAGTGATGGTGTTAAGGCACTGATCGAACAAGCTTTGATGGAGAAACCTAAGCGTAAAATGGTTCTGCGGGCTTATCATTTAGAAGCCGCATTGGCGATCATGGATACCTTGCCAATTATCATCACAGTGCCAGCGGACTTGGCGTATCTGGTTGCCGAGCGTTATGACTTGGTGGTGAAACCGTTACCATTCCAATTCACGCCGTTTGAATACTCGATGATTTGGCATGCGCGTTGCGAGCATTCTCCCGCTCAAGAATGGTTAAGAACGATTGTGCGTGAAGAGTGTAGCCGTCTGATAGCTAAACGTATCGAAGATATGGGACTGAACTGCTAACAAAAAAGAGCCAGCAATGCCGGCTCTTCGTCTGTTTACACTGAGTCAGTGTTTATAGCTTGATAACCACACGACCCGTTACTTGACCGTTGGTGATGTCTTCTGCATATTTCGGTGCTTCAGTAAGAGCAACTTCAGTACACGCTTGCTCGAAGTAGCTGTCTGGTAGTAGCTCGACCAGCTTTTCCCATGCTGCGATACGTTTCTCTGTTGGGCACATTACTGAGTCCACACCTTGTAGGCGAACATTACGTAGGATGAACGGCATCACTGTGGTTGGTAGATCAAAACCACCTGCAAGACCACAAGCTGCAACTGCACTGTTGTAATCCATTTGCGCCAATACTTTAGCCAGTACTTTGCTGCCTACAGTATCAACCGCACCTGCCCATACTTGCTTTTCAAGTGGACGTGCTGGTTCTTCAAATTCAGTACGGTCGATGATGCGGCTAGCACCTAGTTTTTCAAGTAGCGGGCCATTTTTTTCTACACGACCTGTCACTGCAGCAACTTTGTAGCCAAGCTGTGCTAGAAGCGTTACTGCGACTGAGCCTACACCGCCACTTGCGCCAGTTACAAGGATTTCACCATTTTCAGGTTTGATGCCTGCATCAAGCAGTGCTTGAACACATAGCATGCCAGTGAAGCCAGCAGTACCAACCATCATTGCTTTCTTGCTGTCTAGACCTTTTGGTAGTGGTACTAGCCAATCTGCTTTTAGACGAGCACGCTGAGACATACCACCCCAGTGGTTTTCACCCACGCCCCAGCCAGTAAGGACAACTTTGTCACCAGCTTGGTAGCGGTCGTCTTCTGAGCTTACTACCGTACCTGCTAAGTCAATACCTGGCACCATCGGGAAGTTACGGATGATTTTACCTTTACCTGTGATCGCAAGGCCGTCTTTGTAGTTTAACGATGAGTAATCAACGTCAATCAGAACGTCGCCTTCAGGCAGTTGTGTTTCATCGATTTGCTCGATGTTAGCGATAGTACGTTTGTCTTCTTGATTTAGAACTAGAGCATTAAACATAAGGTTCTCCGATTGTGCGGTAGCATGACTCTGGGTCACATGCAGCAAGATATCAACTGGTCTAAGTG
>NZ_WXWS01000355.1:0-4020 GCF_009904715.1 Vibrio sp. V42_P2S4T144
GTTTACAACAACAGCGAGGCCATCATAAGCGATAGGGTATACATTGAGATCTTCACCTTTTTCGCTTTCAGTCAGATAGCGAGAGCTCATGCCTATTTCGGCTACTCCTTTATTGACCATGGTGATACCAGCACTCGAACCAATGCCCTGAACAGCAACGTAATCGTCTGGGTGTGTTTTGTTGTATTCCTCAGCAAGTACATCCATCACACGAGCAACCGACGTTGAACCTGAGATGTTGATTTCTTTTGCAATGGTAGGGAGGGAGACTGCTATGGCCAATAACGTCGCCACAGTAAAACGTAACATATTAAACTCCATATACGGGATAAAGCAGAGTTTATGATATTGCGTTCAGGTTACACTTTTGTGAACTGTTAGCGCTAAACAAAGGAATTGTTTCTAGTCAAGAGGTGATGGAGCTAGCGTTTCCAAGTGGATTGAGATGATAATCTGGGCAAATGATAATATAGCTATCTTATACTTGAGTTAGGTAGATAACTACCATCGGTGATGATGTAAAGGTTATATACTAGGATCGACAGCTCTAACTATCATCCATCGGGAGAACGTTGATGTCAGTGTCCCAAATGGCGACAAGTCGTTTATACAAATCAGTTCAATCGCTCTGTTCTGCGCGTAATGCTAACTTGCCTGTCGAACAGGGCAAGTGCCTCTATGAGCTAGTAGAAAATGGCGTTGAGCTTCATCGGGCGCATTTTCTCCTCGACTCCCAGCATAGCGAGTATACTTCTCCCGTCGCGAAGATCATGTTTGATGAGGACAACCAACTTTGGTATTTCTATGTTCCCACATATCACAACGAGCTGTTAAGGTGGGTGCCTTATAAGCCACTTCCATTTAGCCGAATGCTTGAGGACTTACTCAACGAGTTGGAGCGCGATCCTCAAGCGTGTTTTTGGGAATAGGGCGAGCCCAACGGATGCGAATGCCGACATGATTTATACTTTAGGCCTAACAACTTGGTTTCTAAAGTCTTTGGGGGTCATGTTGTAAACGGATTTAAATGCTGTACTGAAATGCGCTGCACTTTTAAAACCAGACTCAAACGCTATTTCTGTTATTGATTTTTCTGACTTGCGCAGTTGGGTTGCTGCGAAGTTTATCCGTTTCACCTTTAATATCTGAGAAAACGAAAGATCATCTGCGGCGAGGCGACGTTTTAAGGTCGCGATGGACATGCTCATATGAGCCGCTAAGCCTTCTAGCGTGATGTCTTTTTCAATATTACCCTCAATGTACTTAATGGCTTTTTGAGAGTCGCTCAGGCTACTTGCATCATCTATGATAGATAGAATGTTTGGCTCTACCTCAACCATCAACGACAGCAATGCCATTGCGATATGGCTTTGTGTGTAGTCTGGAGCGTTGCGACTCGCTAACTTAACCAACATGTCCTTCAATTGTGCTACTTCGCTACTGGATTGCGTTGAAAAAGGATAGAAGCGCCTTTCTTCCGTTTTGGAACGTAGCATCGGGTGCGCTTTCTTAAAGTCACAGAATATGTTTGGGTTGAAGACCAAAGCCAATGCTTTAAAGCCTCCGTCACTAGAGACGGCTTCTGCACTGCTCAGATCTGCGGAGTTATAGAGTGTGAAATCTCCGGCTTTAAGTTCAAATTGCTCGCCATTAGGTTGATGAACTAATAGGGCACCTTCTTCAACAATATATAACCCATTATGTGTTGCAGTGTAACGCTCACTTTTGCGCGCAGTGAAGTGATTAAAGCGAATGATCTCAATGTTCGGCATACTCTTTCTTATCGTTTTACATAACAAATAAAAAAGGCGCTCAATAGAGCGCCTTTTAACTTCATTCGGTATTACTCACTTACAGTCTGTTCTGTTTGTGCTGCTGGTTGTTCAGCGAATACCTGGGTTGGCTTTGCAACTAAACTGCGGTTTTCTTGGTTTACGTCCGTAAGGACAATTTCCAATGTATCCCCAAGTTTGTATACGACCTCTTTATCGATAGAGATGGTACCGTTGTCGCCATTGCACTCAATTCTTTCTTTATTATCAAGAATTAGTGCACCAGGAATAAAGGCTGCTGCGCCATTTTCGAGAAGTCGGACACGTGCGCCTGCACGATTAATATCGAAAATCTCACCTGTGAAACAAGTTTTCTTACTCGGCTCATCAGCAAGCGTGCGTGCATATAGCCAATCTGAGACATTTCGCTCAGCGATTTTATGATGTTTACGATGTAGAGCTAGCTCTTCGCCTACTTGGTCATCTGGTTTTTGTACGGGTTCTTTACCAAGGATGACGGCCTTCAACATACGGTGGTTGATCATATCACCGTATTTACGAATTGGTGATGTCCAAGTTGCATAGATGTCTAAACCCATTGCGTAATGAGGCAGAGGCTGATTACCCACCTCACTGTATGCTTGGAACTTACGAATGCGGTTATCTAGATAAGACGTTTCTTGAGCTGCCAACCAGCGGCGCAACGCAGCAAAGCCTTCTAGCGTAGCAATAGACTCCGCTGTGAACTCCAACTGGCCTTCTGGATTGACAAGTTGAACCACTTCTTCAATCTTCTCGTTCTTGATACCTGCATGCGTATTGAAGACACCTGTTTCAAATTTATCGCGTAATGTACGACCTGCACAGATGTTTGCGGTAATCATGGATTCTTCAACAAGACGGTTTGCACTGCGGCGCATGTCTGCGTGGATAGCGATTACATCGTTATCTTCACTGAGCTCAAAACGGTAGTCAGGACGATCAGGGAAGACCACTGCGTTTTTCTCACGCCATTCAGCGCGAGCAAGAGAGAACTCATAAAGATCACGAACGATGGTCGCGATCTCTTCAGATGGCTGCCATGCTTCAGAGCTGCCGTTTTCTAACCAATCAGACACGTGATCGTATGCTAGGCGTGCATGTGATTTGATGTTTGCCGCGAAGAATTTAATATCGTCGCCAATCACACCATCTTTACTTACCGTTACGGTACAGCAAATAGCAGGGCGGGTTTCACCTTCAATCAGAGAACATAGGTTGTCCGCTAAATCACGAGGTAACATCGGGATGTTGCGGCCTGGAAGATAAATAGTATAGCCACGCTCACGCGCTACTTTATCCATTTCATCTTCAGGTGTGATGTAGGCGGTTGGGTCCGCAATAGCGATGGTGAGTTCGAAATCGCCAGATACGGTTTTCTTCGCGTACAGCGCATCGTCCATATCTTTAGTCGATTCACCGTCGATAGTGACGAATGGAACATGAGTCATGTCTACGCGTTCTAGCTCCGCGTCGTCTTTCAGTTCCCAGTTATCGATGCCTGCTGGCTCAGAGTTTGGTAGATCGTTTTGAGCAAGCGTTACCCACCAAGGCGCAATTTTATCATTCGCGTCAGTGATTTTTTCAGAAATTTCTACGAAGAAGGAATTATCGCCTTTTAGAGGGTGGCGAATAAGATGTGCGACAACCCAATCACCTTCGGCGAACTCGTCAGGTTTTAGACCTTTCTTTAGTTTCGCTTTAAGAGATAGCTTTTTAAGCTGTGGGTGATCAGGTGCTACGTTGAGCTTGCCTTTGAACATTTTTACTCGACCAATAAAGCGAGTCACGGCTTGTTCCAGCAGCTCTTGTGGCTCTGCAACTTCGCGTTCATTTTCGGTGCGGATAATGGCGACGACTTTGTCACCGTGCATGCACTTTTTCATGTACGCAGGCGGGATGAAGAAGCTCGTCTTACTGTCCACTTCCAAAAAGCCAAAGCCTTTATCTGTGGCTTTTATTGAGCCTTCTTTTTTGGGCAGGTTTTCTTGGATTTTCTGCTTAAGCTGAGCGAGTAGTGGGTTATCTTGAAACATCTTTTCTTAAATTACCTATGGAGTTGGGCACACTATAATCATTGCGAGCTATTATTACTACCTGTGGAGCGTAATTTCGCCGTGAATTTTGCCAATTTAACCACGAGAAATTGGCTTAAATATTGATGAAATTCTCATCTGTGAGTTACGCGAATCTACGGGGAATGGTAGGG
>NZ_WXWS01000328.1:0-3996 GCF_009904715.1 Vibrio sp. V42_P2S4T144
AGTGAATTCCACCCAAGAAAAAGATACAAATGGGTGGGAAATGACCCATTTATGAAGAACAGCTTATCTCCATTTTCTTCCCCCATTCCGGTGGCAATTTCGCGTAATCATCAAACTCGGGTTGCTCATCAAATGGGCGTTTTAACAGTTCGGCCAATCGGTGTAATTCGCTAAAGTCCCCTTCTTCCGCTTTATCAATCGCCAACTGAGCCAAGTAGTTACGCAAGATGTATTTGGGATTGGCTTGACGCATCTGTTTGCAACGCTGTTCGGTTGAAATCAGGCCCCCTAGTTCATCAACCTCTAGCTCACACCGAGCTAAATACAGCTCAAGCCAAGCTCGCGCTGCTTCTCGGTCGAGAAATAAATCGATTACGGCTTGGGAAGGCGCATTATCAAGGTTTGAAAGTGTTCTGAAGAAGCGAGTGTAGTCCGTTTTATTCTGGTGAAGAAGCTCAAACATAGCTTCAAACAAACGCCCGTCTTCCGCTATCTTAGTTTTTAAGCCCAACTTCTCACGCATGAGGCGGCCGAACTGCTGGCTTAAATGAACTTCAAATTGACTCAACGACGATTCTAAGTCTTCTCGTTCAACGAGTGGCGATAGCGCATGCGCCAGTGCTGACAGGTTCCAAAGCGCAATTCTAGGCTGTTGATCAAATGCGTAACGACCCTGGTAGTCTGAATGATTACAAATGTATCCCGGCTCATAATCATCAAGAAAGCCAAACGGACCATAATCAAAAGTTTGCCCAAGAATTGACATGTTATCGGTATTCATCACACCATGCGCAAAACCAAAAGCTTGCCAATATGCGATCATCTCGGCTGTTTTAGTCACGATGGCGTCAAACATCGCGGCATATGGTTTCTCCGCCGATGCACAGTCAGCAAAGTGCCACTCAATCACCTTATCCGCCAACAGCTTCTGCTCTGCTAACTGGTTGGTGTAAAAGAAATGCTCAAAGTGACCGAATCGAACATGGGTTTCAGCCATTCGAAGTAACAAAGCGCCCGATTCCGTTTTTTCTCGATAAACAGGTGTATCACTGACCATCATACCGAGAGCACGTGTCGTGGGAACCCCAAGGCCCGCCATGGCTTCACTGCACAAGTACTCACGGATAGTTGAGCGTAATACCGCTCGCCCATCTCCCATTCGCGAGTAAGGCGTTAGCCCTGCACCTTTGAGGTGAAGATCAAACCAAGTACCATCCTGATGCTCAATTTCTGCCAACAGTAATCCACGTCCATCGCCCAAATCTGGGTTGTAAACGCCAAACTGATGGCCTGCATATTTCATCGCAAGAGGACGAAATTGTTCGAATTCACTTAGCCCAGAAAAAACCGCCAATAACTCATCGTTTTGCTCTTCTGGTAAACCAAACTGCTGTGCAAACTCACCATTCCAAGCGACCCAGCGAGTGTTGTCCAAGGGTTGTGGCTCGACCAACGTATAGAACGCTGACGGTAATTGACTAAAGCGATGGGTGAAATTGACCCGTTGCCAAATGGACATGTAGGGTTCCTTAATAAAAAGAAGTACTGTTGTGAGTATACGTGTGAATGTCCCTGTCATTCAGCCATGAAATGGGCATGGGTATTTTGCGTGAATAACGCGTAGGCGGCAGGAAGGTATCAACCTGCCGCAGACCGTCTCCTAAACGGAGGTAGCATGTAAAAACGATCAAAGGGTTAAGCGGAAAATTCTTCACCCGTTTTTGGTGGCTGTGATGGCGTATCAAAACGAGCGCGTTCGATATCCACTACCGTTTTATAGCTCAACGATAACAATGCCAGCTGGTACGCGCCAAAAATACCATAGGCCACACCGACGAGGCTCAACATAAAGAGATTCGTAAAGTGGCTAAAGATCAGCTGACTGAGCAAGCCCGCACCCAATGGAATTAGTCCCATCAAAATGAATACTTGTTTGTTGTATGCTCTGCTCTGGTTCCACGAACGACGCAAACTGCGCGGTTGATGATCCATTGCAGTCGCTGGCAACACAAATGACCATCGCGCCATTACCCAATAGCCAGGAACGCTTGCAATCGTTGTGATAATAGCCATAGCAACAAAGTCGGCTTCACCACTTTCTGCAATGTAGATAAACGACAACACAAAGATCGGGATACCAATAACGAGCATCATCATCAGTCCAAACAGTATCCACCAGCCTATGAAACGGAATTCTCGAGCTGACAAACGAAATACATCCAACGCCGAGTGCATGTAATCACCGACTAAATAAATTCGATGCACACGCACAGCCGCCATAGCGGCAACAAGTGGGTACAAAATAATTGTGACGAAATAAAATCCTGAGACATTGCCTTCTTGAACGTTCGCTTGATCTTGCCCCGTCATTTCAGGATACATAAAAGCAAAAATTGAGTGCACGATAATCAACGGAATACAAGCAATAACAATTGCGAGTAGATTCCTTCTGACCATCACTGCCGCTTCTCGGCATATTTCCGAAACAGAAAAGCCCTCGGTAGACATATAACATCCTTAGTTCATAAAAATCGGCCCCTAGGGTAACCGCAGAGTAGAAAAATCGCTTTAAAAATAATGAGAAACACATCTCATAAGATAATGAGAACGAAACCAAAACAAATCAGATAAAAAATAAGCCACCCAATGTGAGTGGCTTATACCGCAATTCAATACCGTTTTAGACGCGACGTCGCCAGCCTAATGTTGCAAGTAACATCAAAGCCCAATAAGAAACACTGCCGCTACCTTCAGAGTTCTTGAATGTCGTTGTCTTCAAAGAAGCAACAACCGTCACGATAACTTCCCCCGTAGCAGTGGCACCATGACCGTCTGAAACCGTATATTGCAGCTTGATGCCGTCAGTAGGGCTATCCGGTGCTTGAAAACGGATTTTGCCATTCTCTACACTCGCACTTCCCACACCCGTTACGTTCTGTACGCTTTCTACAACCAGTTTATCGCCGTTCACATCCGAATCATTGCTCGCTGCATCAATCAGAATACTTTCACCAACGGCAACGGTCGCCGTATCTGCAAGCGTAAGTGGCGCTGCGTTTTTCATGGTTAAATCGACGGTAGCACTGGACGTTTCATTACTAGGATCAGTCACGGTTAAACGGAATGTCAGAACCTCACCCGCTTTTGCACCTTGAGGCACCGTAAAGCTTGTGCTAACACTGGTTGCATTGCCAAGAGAAACTGAAGTGCCAGCCAACTGCTCCCATTTATAACTCAACACATCACCATCAGCATCCGTACTATTTAACGCAGACAACGTGACTCGCTGCCCAACCGTCATGTCTTTATTATCAACATCAATCACGGCCACTGGCGCTTCGTTGCTGCCAAGCACTTCCACCTGCACATTCACGATTGAAGATGAGTACGCACCATCAACCGACAACAAACGATATTGGAAAGTGTCCAGACCAACGAAGTTAGCTTCAGGTTGGTACTGGTTGCCAGAGATGGTGCCGTGCTCAGGCTTCTGCACAATGTCCACATTGAACTGATACCCTACCGCCATGAAATCATTGTCCATCAGGTTCAGTTTGATTGGCGTATTTTTATTGGTTTGTAACAAATCAGATTTCGCTTCAACCAAGTTGCTCGCATCCACATTTAATAATGCTGCAAACGGAATATAAGAGAACCCGGCTTTTTCTAGACCAAACGTGCCAATCTCACTGTAATCACCAGTCCACATTACAGGTAGGGAGGCTTTTTCAGTTTTTAGCAAGCGGCCGAAGTCAAAGTTTGCATCAAATTGACCGCCTTCCAATTCAACGACCAATAAGTGCTGACCCGCACTCAATTGGCTTGATTGGGGGAATAAAATTCGAGATGACTTTTGGAAGTTACCTTGCTGTAAAAGCTCAGCGTTGTTTTGATTCAATATTAATCGATAGCCAATGTTTCCAGAAAATGGGAATCGCCAAACTCGATAAGTCATGTCACTTTGAGCGCTATCTCTTTGCGCATAAAGTTGAAGGC
>NZ_WXWS01000669.1:0-3987 GCF_009904715.1 Vibrio sp. V42_P2S4T144
CAATGGTGGCTCATAACCTAATGTACTATCAAAATTAAACATACTTAATCTTGTCCTAACGTTCTGTATTTTTCTCGTAAATTATTGCGAATACTGATTGCTGTTAAGTTTAGCCCGACAATCACTGTCACGAGTAAGAAAGAGGTAGCATAAACTAATGGTCGCGCCGCTTCGATGTTGGAGGTTTGAAAGCCAACATCGTAAATGTGAAAACCTAAATGCATGAACTTTCTATCCAAATGCACATAAGGGAATTGTCCGTCAACCGGTAAACTGGATGCCAATTTCACGACCCCCACCAGCATCAGTGGCGCTACTTCGCCAGCTGCACGTGCAATCGCAAGGATCAAACCTGTGATAATAGCTGGCGTCGCCATAGGTAAAACCACACGCCATAGTGTTTCGAACTGAGTTGCACCAAGCGCCAGAGAGCCATGTCGTACGGAGCTCGGAATTCGAGTTAAACCTTCTTCTGTCGTCACAATCACAACTGGAAGCGTCAGCACGGCAAGAGTTAGTGCTGACCATAACAAACCCGGCGTACCAAAGGTTGGTGCCGGTAGCTTCTCCGCATAGAATACGTTGTCGATAGAGGCACCAATCGTATAAACGAAGAAACCTAAACCAAACACGCCATAAACAATCGATGGAACACCCGCTAGGTTTATAACCGCAATACGAATAACTCTGGTTAGAGCGTTATTCTTAGCATATTCATGTAGATAGATAGCGGCGATCACCCCAAGTGGCATCACAATGATCGACATAATGAGTACTAAGAAAACCGTACCAAATATCGCAGGGAACACGCCTCCTTCGGAGTTAGACTCTCTTGGATCTTCAGATAAAAACTTCCAAACCTGTTTTCCCCAATGCATGACTTTATCAGGCAGTGACATTTGGTTTGGATACCAGTAGTCCAAAATGTCTTCGAGCGGAATCGATACTTGTGACCCCGTCATATCCTCGACAATCAAGGCATAGTCAGAGAGCTGAAGTCGTAAACCATCAAGTTGCAAATCTAACGTCGCAAGCGCTTTTTCTATCTGCTCTTTTTTCGTCTGGTTTTCGTTTAAGAAGCTTTCTGTCAGCGTGTCATTCAATTCATGCTTGCGCTTTTCTAATCGCAACTGCTCTAGCTTCCAACCAAGCTCTTTAAGCTGATCGACCACCAAAGAATCAATCTCATGACGCAGAGTTTCTGCATCATCAAGCTTTTTATTTAGTACCGATTGAATATCACTGGTGTATATATTATCACCATCTTGAAACGCCACCAGCTTACCAAAGAAATAACCACCGCTACTGCGCTCTATCACCGCCCACTCTTTTGGCATCGTGGGCTCATCCAACTGCATTTGCAATACGGAGATAAAATCGGCGGGATACAACTCTCGGTTAGCGATTTTGATACTGAGTCGCGTGGCAAAATCTTCATCGTCTTCTAACTGTTGTGCTGCGCTTTCAGGCAAATAACTCTTCGGTACAAAGCTGCGCTCATACACTTGACCAATCAGAATAGTATTTTCATGTAGCACTTCGCCTTGTACAGGAGTCAGCGCTGCAACATTCCACTGATACAAAGGCGCTGGCCAAAAGTAAGTCAGGCCTTTCCAGCCGATAAGGAGTAACAACCCTAATACCGACAACAAACTGATGCTGACTGCACCGCCTGTTAGCCATATCCACGGTGCGCCAGAACGAATCCAATTTAACACGTTATTACTCGCTCTTTATTCAAACCATTATTACAACGCACGGTACTTATCTCTCAGTCTCTGACGAACCCACTCCGCAAGCGCGTTTACTGCAAACGTAAACACAAACAAAATCAATGCAGCTAGGAACAGCAGGCGATAATGCGAACTTCCAACTTCCGACTCTGGCAACTCAACGGCGATGGTCGCCGACAGGCTGCGCAATCCTTCCAAAATATTCCAATCCATTAATGGCGTATTGCCCGTTGCCATTAACACAATCATGGTTTCGCCAACAGCGCGTCCCAGGCCCATCATAATGGCAGAAAAAATACCTGGGCTTGCAGTAAGCAAGACAACATAGATTAAAGTTTGCCAAGGCGTGGCCCCTAATGCCAAAGAGCCATCCGATAAATGCTTCGGTACAGAGAAAATAGCATCTTCGGCAATGGTAAAAATCGTCGGGATAACAGCAAACCCCATCGCTAGCCCCACCACCAATGCATTGCGTTGATCGTAACCAATACCATGCTCGGTTAAGAATAAGCGCATATCGCCACCAAAGAACGTCTGCTCAATCGTAGGCGAAATCCACACTCCAAGCCCAATCAGTACCAATATGACAGGCATGAGCACTAAAGCATGCCAACCATTAGGCAGACGATTCCGCAAAGGTTGCGGTATTAATGCCCATAGCCCGCCCATAATCATGGTGCTCAAGGGCAAAACAAACAGCATAACGACGATCGTAATCAGGTGATCTTCGACAATAGGCGCGAACCACAATCCCGCGAGGAAACCAATGATCACCGTCGGCAGTGCTTCCATTAGCTCAATCGACGGTTTTACGACACGACGCATGCGTGGCGACATAAAGTAAGCCGTATAAATAGCACCTAGCACTGCGAGCGGTACTGAAAACAGCATCGCAAACATCGCCGCTTTTATCGTTCCAAACGCAATAGGTACTAGGCTGAACTTAGCCTCAAAGTTATCGCTCGCCGAAGTCGATTGCCACACAAATTCAGGCTCAGGATACCCTTCGTACCACACTTCTTGCCATAATGAAGACAATGAAATTTCCGGATAGGCATTGTCCACTTCCGCAACATTTAACGCATTATTTTGCCAAGTGATTAAGTAGCGTTCATTGTTAGACGTTGCTGCGATTGCGGGCGCTTGATGGTACGCACGCTTAAACAACACCAGTTTTTCACTGGTTGTATAATGGCTTTGCAACGTGCCGTTGGTGTAAAAGCTATAAAATCCTTTTCGATGAGAATCCGGCAACAAATACTTAAGCTCTGATGCCAATTTAAAATCACGAATATGCGTTAACGTGCGTTTTTCTTCTTGCAGCGTATCAAACCATTGCGACACCCGACCATCGTTGTGCGTCACCAAAAGCGAGTAAGCACCAGCCAATAAGTCTATCGTACGAACGGAATGCTTCTTATCACCTTGAGTGAGATCGACCACCTCTCGCACAGCAAATTTACGTGCGGTTTTCTTTAACACGATCAACTCAGAGCCATCGCGCAAATAAAGCGTTTCACCGTCAGGTGTCAACAACATTTGCTGAGGCGTATTAAAGCCTGAAGAGAACGTAAAATCGATCGTTGTAGGAGACGTACCCAAAGACGAAGCCACTTGCCAGCGAGCTTTCACTTCACCACTTTGCGTCTGCCAAACAACCGTTGGTAAGGGCGTCGAAGCTGCAAATACAAACTGAGTCACAGGATCTTGAGGCGTACTTAGTGTCAGATCCATGCTGGTGTCTAGCTCAATCACTTCCGGAGGACGTGTATTTTCTCTCAACGTGGCATTAAATTCTGGCTTGAAAAGGTTCGCTTTACCCTGCCCATCAACAAATCCATACCAACCTAGCCCAGGAGCAGATTGAGAGAAAGCGACGGGTTTCTGGACGATTTGCTGTTTATACACCGCAGGTTTCGTAGGATCGTCCATCGACAAATATTGAATCTCACCACTTTGGGTTAGGACGAACGCAAGCTGAGCGTAATCATCCACTGAAATCGCAAGTGGTGTTTCAATATGAGTGGCTCGAATGGCTTGGTTGGTTTTGATCTCCGCATCAGAAAAAAGCGGAATGATCACCATAGCGAGGTAGACAAAGATCAAAATAAGCGCCGCGAGTACGCCGACACCACCGGATGTCACTGCAAGTCGAACTAAACGATCTTTTATCAGTCGTTTCTTATCTTTTTCCTGCAATGAAAACTCGGCTTGTGCCATTTAAATCTCTACCTTTTTTGACTTAGTACTAGAA
>NZ_WXWS01000501.1:0-3976 GCF_009904715.1 Vibrio sp. V42_P2S4T144
CCTGCCATAATTCTTATCCTCAAAAATAAAGAGATATAAATCCAATTGCCGTTAATTTATGAACCTTGTTTTTTAAAGGCTCTTTTCTAAAACAACATCCCTATTGCTCCACTGAACAGTGTCAGATTTTTGGCACAATATCCCAACTCTGACTTTTTTCAAAGTCAGAGTTTCGCAAAGATATGCAAAACAAGACTTTATCAGAGCTTTCTGACACTGACTTGTTACAGGTTACGCAATGCACTCTGATTTCGCCACTCTTAAGACTGATATTCCCATGTTTTCTTTAAAAAAACGTTAAAGGTGAGATATCTCACTAGCAAATACAATCTAACGCATAAAAATATCGGGAGAAAGCAGAGGGGAAAAAATGATAGACATAAAAAAACCCGCTCAAAGAGCGGGTTTTTAGGTAACTTAATCAGTAACGATTATAGTACGTCAACTGCGTTAAGGTCAGCAAATGCTTGCTCTAGACGAGTAACCATTGAAGCTTGGCCTGCACGTAGCCATACGCGTGGATCGTAGTACTTCTTGTTTGGTGCATCTTCACCAGTTGGGTTACCGATCTGACCTTGTAGGTAATCGTGGTTTTCAGCTTCGAACTTACGGATACCATCCCAAGTAGCCCACTGTGTATCAGTATCGATGTTCATTTTGATTACACCGTAGCCGATAGATTCACGGATTTCTTCTAGAGAAGAACCTGAACCGCCGTGGAATACGAAGTTTAGAGAGTTCGCTGGAAGACCGAATTTCTCAGAAACGTGCGCTTGAGAATCACGTAGGATAGTTGGAGTTAGTACAACGTTACCTGGCTTGTATACGCCGTGTACGTTACCGAAAGATGCTGCGATAGTGAAACGGTGGCTGATTGCGCTTAGTTTCTCGTATGCGTATGCAACGTCTTCTGGAGAAGTGTATAGCTCAGACGCATCCATATCAGAGTTGTCAACGCCGTCTTCTTCACCACCAGTACAACCTAGTTCGATTTCTAGAGTCATGTTCATTTTAGCCATGCGCTCTAGGTACTTAGCAGAAATTTCGATGTTCTCTTCTAGAGACTCTTCAGAAAGGTCGATCATGTGAGAAGAGAATAGTGGCTTACCAGTTTGCGCGAAGTACTCTTCACCAGCGTCTAGTAGACCGTCGATCCAAGGAAGTAGTTTCTTAGCTGCGTGGTCAGTGTGTAGGATTACTGGAACACCGTAAGCTTCAGCTACAGCGTGAACGTATTTCGCACCAGCAACAGCACCTAGGATTTGAGCTTCTTGACCTTCAAGTTTTAGACCTTTACCAGCAAAGAAAGCAGCGCCACCGTTAGAGAACTGAACGATAACTGGAGCTTTAACTTTTGCAGCTGCTTCAAGTACTGCGTTTACAGAGTCAGTACCCACACAGTTTACTGCTGGAAGTGCAAAGCTGTTTTCTTTTGCAACTTCAAATACTTTCTGAACGTCATCGCCAGAGATAACACCTGGTTTTACGAAGTCGAAGATCTTAGACATGGATGTAATCCTATTTATCTGTCGTTTTTAAACAAAACTTGTTAAGTTGAAAATCTTGCAAACGTTTGCTCACAACTGAGGCTATTCTAGCAGAGTTCCTCACACGTTGCAGCAAACAAGAAAGCGGGAGAATCACTCCCCCGCTTTGCTTTAATTACTTAGCGCGTGCTTCTAGCATTTCTACTGCTGGAAGAACTTTACCTTCTACGAACTCAAGGAAAGCGCCGCCGCCAGTAGAGATGTAAGATACATCCGCTTTGATACCGAACTTGTCGATAGCCGCTAGCGTGTCACCACCACCAGCAACAGAGAAGCCTTCAGAAGCTGCGATAGCTTCAGAGATACCTTTAGTACCTGCTTCGAAGTTCTTGAATTCGAATACGCCTACTGGACCATTCCATAGGATAGTCTTAGCGTTTTTAAGGATTTCAGCTAGTTCAGCAGTTGAATCTGGACCAAGGTCGAAGATCATGTCGTCGTCTTGTACTTCAGAAACGTGCTTAATTTCAGCTTCTGCGTTCTCGTCGAATGCTTTCGCACATGCAACGTCAGTTGCTACTGGAATTGCACACTCGTCCATTAGCTTCTTAGCTGTTTCAACTAGGTCTGCTTCGTATAGAGACTTACCAACGTTGTGTCCAGCAGCTGCGATGAATGTGTTAGCAATACCACCACCAACAACGAGTTGGTCAGCGATTTTAGATAGAGACTCAAGAACAGTTAGCTTAGTAGAAACTTTTGAACCACCTACGATAGCAACCATTGGACGAGCTGGCTTGTCCATTGCTTTGCCTAGCGCTTCTAGTTCGTTCGCTAGTAGAGGACCAGCACATGCTACGTCTGCGTGCATGCCAACGCCGTGAGTAGATGCTTGAGCACGGTGAGCCGTACCGAATGCGTCCATTACGAATACGTCACATAGTGCTGCATATTTCTTAGATAGCTCTTCGTCGTTTTTCTTTTCGCCTTTGTTGAAGCGAACGTTTTCAAGAACAACAAGTTCACCCGCATTTAGCTCTAGGCCATCTAGGTAGTCTTTTGCTAGCTTCACTTCGCAATCTAGTGCGTCGTTTAGGTAGTTAACAACTGGTTGTAGAGAGAACTCTTCAGCGTATTCACCTTCAGTTGGGCGACCTAGGTGAGACGTAACCATTACTTTAGCGCCTACTTCTAGGCAGTGCTTAATAGTTGGAAGAGATGCGATGATACGTGCATCCGAAGTTACTTTACCGTCTTTTACTGGCACGTTTAGGTCAGCACGGATAAATACACGTTTACCTGTAAGATCCAGGTCAGTCATCTTGATTACAGACATGATGTGTCCTCTCAAATATTTAATAATTAAAGTTTTTGAAAACTCGGCAACCCTGCCAAGCCTGTTAATTCTTCAAACTGGTTATAGATATGGAGATATTATGGATTTATTTCAAGGCTTGAAATAAAAAATCTCCATCACTTCTTCGTCATTACTGTTCCACTTGCGAAGAAGCTTGCATTGCTAAGGCAGTATCCAGCATCCGGTTAGCAAAGCCCCATTCGTTGTCGCACCAAACGAGCATTTTTACGAGTTGCCCGTTACTCACTCTAGTCTGGCTTCCATCCACAATCGCACTATGGGGGTCGTGGTTAAAGTCGATGGAAACGAGTGGCGATTCAGTATAGTCAACAATGTTACGTAATGTACACTGAGATGCGTTAACAATGGTTTGATTTACGTCATTAACTTTCACATTTGTACTAATTGTGACACTTAAATCCATTGCAGTGACGTTAACCGTTGGAACACGAACAGAAATTGCTTCGAATTTGTTGGAAAATTTCGGGAAGATTCTTTCAATCCCCTTATGCAACTTAGTGTCCACCGGAATAATAGATTGGCTTGCAGCGCGGGTACGGCGTAAGTCGTTATGATACGCATCAATTACTTGTTGATCGTTCATGGACGAATGAATTGTGGTAATGGTGCCAGACTCTATGCCGAAGGCTTCGTCTAATACTTTAATGATGGGAACGATACAGTTGGTGGTGCAAGAACCATTGGAGACAACACGGTGCTCGTCTTTCAGAGTTTCGTGGTTCACGCCATAGATAATCGTATTATCTAGGTCGTTTGCGCCCGGGTGCGAAAACAGTACTTTCTTCGCGCCTGCTTCTATATGCGCTTGCCCATCCGCTTGCGAACCAAATACGCCAGTGCAATCCAAGACGATATCAACTTCTAAATCACGCCAAGGAAGTAATTCGATTTCGGAGAGGTGGAGAATGCGAATGGAATCATATTCACCGCTGTCATGATGAACATGCAAATGTTCTTGGTCATGGGAAATTTTTTTACCAAAGCGACCATGACTGGTGTCATATTGCAGTAGGTGTGCCATCGCCTCTGGCTGTGCTAGTTCGTTTACCGCCACAACCTTGATCTGCTGGTGTTTTCCGCTTTCATACACCGCTCGCAGAACATTACGACC
>NZ_WXWS01000220.1:0-3970 GCF_009904715.1 Vibrio sp. V42_P2S4T144
ACACGACACTGCGCTGCATAACCAGTAGCACTGACCATCAGCAATGAGAGTGTAAAAAGCTTTTTCATGTCATTCTCTTTTATTTAACATTACTCGTGTTAAACATAACACTGAGTGATACATGAGATGTCAGCAAATCGTCACGACTTCGTAACAAGTTGTTTTATCTCCTATTTTCACGTCAACCTCATCACCCTCTTCTTTCCCGAACAACGCTCGACCCAGAGGAGATTTGGCTGTTAAGACAAAGACTTCCAGAGTCTGATATTGAACAGTCAAACCACCAGAGCAAGGGCCTACAAAGAAGTGCTTTTCGATCAAATTCTCATCTGCGAGAACAACGTAAGCACCAACACCAACAGGCGCATTCTTAAAGTTACGAGTCACTAAAGAACGATATTGACGCAACTCCTCTTCACTATCTTGAATTCGCATGGCTTGTCCATGAGCAAGATACGCGGCTTCAAGTGCCAATGTATCGTACTTGTGCTCGGGAACAGTTTCTTCATCTGTGGCGGCATCGATAGCTCGCTGAGCCGATGAATGGGCAACTTGAAGTTTTTCTTCCAGATGTTGGATGATAATTTGGACTAAGTCAGCTTTGTTCATACTTTTAGGACGCGCGTTTAGTATTCGGGGTGTGTTAATGTAGCCAAGTTTACCATCAAAGAAAGGTTTCCCTATTATGCAAAGTGACTCGCTGCATCAAACACTTCAATCTGTATTTGGTTTTGACTCATTACGCCAAGGTCAGCAACCCGTTATTGAAGCCGTTATGAATGGTTACTCTGCTGCGGCAATCTTTCCTACAGGCTCGGGGAAGTCACTCTGTTATCAACTACCTGCAACCATATTACCCAACCTTACGTTGGTGATCTCTCCGTTGTTGGCGTTAATGAAGGATCAACTGAGCTTTTTACAAAGTAAAGGAATCGCGGCCGCTTCTATCGATAGCAGTCAAAGTAGAGAAGAAGCACAACAGGTCATGGCTGGCGTGAAGAATGGACAAATCAAAATCTTGATGATTTCTGTTGAGCGACTAAAAAATGAGCGTTTTCGTGAATTCATTCGCCAAGTACCGATTTCTTTGATGGTCATTGATGAAGCGCACTGTATTTCCGAATGGGGGCATAACTTTCGTCCAGATTATCTCAAACTACCGCAATATCAACGTGAACTGAACATCCCACAGTCTTTACTTCTCACCGCAACGGCAACGCCTGCAGTTATTGAAGACATGCAAAAAAAGTTCGATATTTCCAGTGAACATATTACCGTTACAGGCTTCTACCGCTCTAATCTGGATATCTCGGTGATCCCGTGTGAGGAAACAAAGAAACAAGAACAGCTCAGTGAGATCATCGCCTCTTCACCTAAGCTTCCGACCATCGTATACGTGACGCAGCAGCAAACAGCAGAACGAGTAGCAAAGTCATTAATCCATATTGGCATTAACGCTCACGCATACCACGCTGGCATGAAAAGCGACGTTCGTGAACAAATCCAACAGCAGTTCATGGATGGCCAAATTGACTGTATTGTTGCAACGATTGCATTTGGTATGGGGGTCGATAAATCTGATATTCGACGCGTCATTCACTTCGACTTACCCAAATCAATCGAGAACTACGCACAAGAGATTGGACGTGCAGGCAGGGACGGGCAACGCTCGGAGTGCATTCTGCTAGGCAATACGTCCGGCCTAACGGTGTTGGAGAATTTTGTCTATGGTGACACACCAGAATTTACGTCAATTAACTATGTAGTCGAGCAAGCGAAAGAACATGCTCCACAATGGGAGGTAGTGCCACTGCGTTTGTCGCGTGAAAGTAATATCCGCCAATTGCCACTCAAAACCTTGTTGGTTTATTTGGAGCTACATAACGTCATTGAAGCAAAGTACAGTTACTTTGCGGAATATCGGTTTAAGTTTTTGCACGATCAGCAATTTATTGTGAATCAATTTCAAGGCGAGCGACGTCAATTTGTGGAGGCTATTTTTTCCTGCTCACAAAAAGCCAAAGTGTGGTGCCAAGTTGATCTAGAAGCGCTATGGATGAACTATCAATCGGAACGCAGCCGAGTTGTCGCAGCGCTCGACTATTTTCACCAGAACGGCTGGATAGAACTAGAGAGCAAACAACTGACGGACGTGTACTCAGTTATGCCAACCAAACAGAGCTCGGATGTTTTAATCCAACAACTGTATGAACTGTTCCAATCCAAAGAAAGCAAAGATATCGAAAGAATCCACACCATGCTGCACTTGTTCCAGTCCGAGCACTGTTTGAGCTCACAATTGGCGAACTACTTTGCGGATCACGATGCACCAAAGCAATGTGGTCACTGCTCCGTGTGTCGTGGTCACGTCGCCACATTCACAGCACCAGAACCTGAAGATATTGAACAATCTCAAGTATCGATATGGGCGCGGGAGTTTATTCAGCTTTCCCCATCGGCCATCAGTAATGATGCCGTTGCTCGCTTCTTGTGCGGAATCAGCACTCCTTTGATTAGCCAGCTAAAAGCCTCAAAGCTAGCAGGTTATGGTGCAATGGCAAATGTAAGTTTTGAGCAGGTATTAACGCAGGTAGAAACGGTAAGGGCCTAAAAAAAGCTCAATTGACGCGCTTGGTCTTCGGGCTTGAGCATCACGTTCAAGCCTAAAAGGCGAATTTCCCGTCCATTTTGGCGTTTAAGAATATCTCTTAGCAAGATCTTGAAGTCCTCAAGCTCTAATTGCGGATGGATGTGCTCAATTGTTGTCAGTTGAAAGTCGGCAAATTTGACTTTAATACCTTGTTTAATAATCGACTTATCTGGGCTTGCACGCTCTAAACGTTTCTCGAGTTCAGGATAAAGTTTCTCCTCAATCACTTGCCAACATTCATCATAGGTTGCGATGTTCTGGCTGAATGTCCTTTCCACACCGACGGACTTTCTCTCGCGCTCAACAACGACTTCTCGATTATCAATTCCATGGCTTCGCTGCCATAAGGAGGCACCCTGACGACCAAACTGCCTCAACAACTCTCGATAGTCACTGTTTTTAATGTCCTCACATCGATAAAAACCGGCTTGGTGGAGCTTCTCAAGACTCACCTTCCCCACACCAGGAATGTTCTCTAGCGGAAGACTATCGATAACCTCTTGGACTTTCTCTGGCGGAATCACAAACTGACCGTTGGGCTTGTTCATGTCTGACGCGACCTTGGCAAGAAACTTTATCGGAGCAATGCCCGCCGATGCCGTCAACCCAAGTTCACTCCAGATATCGCGGCGAATTGACTCTGCGATCAACGTAGCGGAGCCACGGCAAGCTGTCGAGTCCGTGACATCGAGGTATGCTTCATCCAATGAGAGAGGTTCAATGATAGGCGTATAACGCTCAAAAATAGCACGAATCTGCTGAGAGACTTGCTTATATACATGCATTCTACCGGGCACAACCAACAAATGAGGACAGAGTTGCAGCGCGCGCGCCGTTGACATTGCACTGCGAACACCATATTTACGCGCATCATAATTACAGGTGCTAATCACTCCACGCTGCTTTTCATGTCCGCCAACAGCGAGTGCAATGCCACGGTAACTGGGGTTATCTCTCATCTCTACGGCAGCATAAAAACAATCCATATCGACATGAATAATTTTTCTAATTCGATCTGACATAGCCATCAAAGCACTGTTCAAAAAAACAGTATAAATCAAATCTACCTGAAGAGAAATGGGCGTGTTTAAGCGAACGTCAATCTCGAAGCATTACGTCCAATTGATCGACTAATTCGGCCCAATCTGCATCTTCTTCGATGGCTTGTTTTAGAAAGTTCGCCTGTGACATCGTCCAAAAGCTAGCTTCATGTAAAGGCGCAGAATCTCTTTTGTGTCGATGTTGATTAATAAAATCTTTCATTTCTTGAGGAGAGCTACCGAGGCCCAGTTGTTGAAATAGCTCAGCCATACCATGTTG
>NZ_WXWS01000465.1:0-3963 GCF_009904715.1 Vibrio sp. V42_P2S4T144
CTGAAATATCATCCCATATTCAAACTTATTCCTATTCAGTTGACTATTAGACTTCTCATGTCGTGACGAATCTAGTCAGACGTGGAACAGAAGGTCTATTCAATTAATAAGCTAAGAGGGAATAAAAATGAGCGCAAGTGACAATGACACGTATTTAGGCGATGCAGGTGTAAATAACCAATTTGCTGATTTCGATGGCGGCGATGATTTGTTTATCGGTTTTGGTGGTAATGACTCGTTTGTTGGCGGTGGCGGTAATGATTATGTGATCGGCGGCGACGGCGACGATCGCCTAACTGGTGGTGCTGGAGATGACATCCTTAGGGCTGGTACAGGAAACGACTACCTCGGCGGTGGTACCGGTAATGACTTGCTGTTGGGTTTGTTGGGTGACAATAAATTAAATGGTGGTGTCGGTGAAGATATTCTTGTTGCTGGTTCTGGTGACAACGTTTTAGTTGGCGGCAGCAATGGCGATAAGTTTGTGTTCACGGATAAGTTTGGTGGCCATGGCGAAGCCAAAGTTGTTGATTTCACCATTGGTGAAGACTCTTTGCACATCATTAGCGACTCTGTCACTGACTTTGGTGATTTAAGCTTTAGCTACGATGCAGTTGGGAATGCAGTGTTTACCGATGGGGCTGATCTAACAGTGAAACTTATTGGCGTGACTGAAACTGACATCAACACCTATGGTGCAGATCTGTTCGTAATCTAAACGACTGAAAATAACTCTGGATGGGAATTAGTTTGCGTGGCTCTGCCATGCTGAGGTGAACTAATCGGACACTCTAGAGCGATTTGAGGTTACCTTAAGCTAGGCGCTAGTATTTCTGGCGCCTACAATTTTCACGTTAAACGGAAGTAGTCGTGCAAAAAACGGTTTTCAAAGAAGTGAAACAAAAACTATGCACGCTTGCGGGCTTGCTGATCGTTTTTAGCCTTTTTATCAACTTATTGGTTCTCTCGATTCCGTTGTACATGCTTCAAGTGTACAACCGAGTTATATCCTCCTACTCAACCGATACTTTATTCTTGCTCACTGTCATCGTAATTGTCGCGCTGTTAACCATGTCCATCATCGACATTGCACGAGCACAAATGAGTAAATCTTTTGGTTATTGGATGGACACAAAACTCTCCGCTTTCATGCTCAAGCGAACGATTCAATATCAATCACATACTGGGAAGAGTTATACCTCGCAAACTCTGAGAGACATTCAGAACATCAAAAGCTTTTTGAGCAGTCAAGCACCTTATCCACTGTTGGATGCGCCCTGGACACCGCTATTTATTTTATTTGTGTATTTATTGCACCCGATACTAGGTCACATCGCGTTACTTGGATCTATCGTATTGTTTAGCCTAGGTCTGCTTAATGAGCTAATGACGCGTAAAACAATGCAAGAGAGCGAAGTCAGAGCGATTTCTCATATCAACAACGCAGAATTAGCCACGCAAAACTCCAATTCAATTCTCGCAATGGGGATGATGAATGCATTTTTAGAGAAGTGGCAGTCGCGCGTGAGCGAAGTGAATGTGCTTGAAGAGCGAGTTGCAGGTAAGTCTATCTACATGGCTAACTTTTCTAAGTTTGTGCGTGGCTCATTACAGATATTTTTACTGGGAGGTGGTGCATGGTTAGTTATCCAACATGAGATAACGGCAGGGGCGATGATCGCGAGCTCCATATTAATGAGTCGGGCATTATCGCCGATGGAGCAGGCGATAGGCACGTGGCGAAGCGCGATGTCTGCTAAAGGCGCCTATAAAAGGTTGAAAGAAATCGATGCGATCGTGCGCCAAGATGAATCAGATATGCCACTGCCTAAACCAAAAGGACACTATGAGCTTACCGGACTGGCCTATCGCCATCCTGGAGCAACCGAACCAGTGCTCTCATCGCTCAGCTTATCGATTCCTCCGGGTGTTGCTGTTGGGGTGATTGGCCCTTCTGGTACGGGTAAATCGACGTTTGCTCGGCTGTTATTAGGTACGGTTAAGCCATTAGCGGGTAAAGTGACTCTTGATGGAATGGAAGTCTCCGTATGGGCATCTGAAGATCGCGGCGTGCATTTTGGGTATCTCGCTCAAGAGGTGGAGTTATTTCCTGGCACAATTCGAGAGAACATCGCGCGCTTTAAAGAAGAAGACCCCGCTAAAGTCATCAAGGCGGCTCAACTAGCAGGATGTCATGAATTAATACTCAAGAAAAACAAAGGCTATGATTGCATTATTGGTGAAAATGGCCGTGGTTTATCTGGGGGGGAAAGGCAGAGAATCGCTCTTGCAAGAGCCGTTTATGGCGACCCTTCTATTGTGATTTTCGATGAAGCGAATGCCAACCTCGATGGTGAGGGAGAGGCTGCGTATCAACGTTTGATTGCCCATTTAAAAGCACAGAGTACAACGATTATCGTCATTGCTCACAATCCGAGCACGTTACGACAAATGGATAGGCTCTTGTATTTGGCTGACGGCCGAGTCAAGTTATACGGCGCTAAAGATGAAGTATTAAAACGTTTGATGGGCGAAGAAAGAACAGATATCCCAAGGGTAAGAAATGAGCAATCAACTGCCAACCGTTAATCAGAGTTCTACCGAGATCGTATATCGTTTTAGCCCCAAAGCGAGACTAAACTTTCGAAAACCAATTTTACTCGGTGTGGTGACCTTAAGTGTTTTTCTTGGAGGCCTTGGCTACTGGGCTGCAACAGCCAAATTAGAAAGTGCAGCGATTGCTTATGGTGATTTGTCAGTTCTCACTAAGCGACAAGAAATTCAGCATTTAGAAGGCGGTATTATTGAAAAGCTATATGTACAGGAAGGGGATTTAGTCGAAAAAGGTCAGTTATTAATTCAACTTTCTAAGCGTCAAGCTATGGCTAAGTTGGACTCGTTAAGTGGTCGTTTTATCCATACTCTAGCAAAGGAAAACCGTTTAAGTGCGGAGCTTGATGAGCTTCCAACGATTGTATGGTCTGATGATCTTGAAAGCATTCCCCGTGTCGATATCGTACAAGAAGCACAACTGGTTCAAAACAAGATCTTTGAAGCGAGAAAGCGATTCTTTGATAGTAAAC
The DNA here is from genome assembly GCF_009904715.1 of Vibrio sp. V42_P2S4T144. NCBI lineage: Bacteria > Pseudomonadati > Pseudomonadota > Gammaproteobacteria > Vibrionales > Vibrionaceae > Vibrio > Vibrio sp. V42_P2S4T144. Next base: position 3,084 of record NZ_WXWS01000465.1, read on the forward strand.
TGAGTATCATTGAGCAGAGTATTTCTGGAGCAAATTTAGAGCTTGAAAACCTTCAGCAAACCAAAGTGATTGAGACGGAACGGCTCAACTTTATTGCTGAAGAAATAGACAGCAACCAAGCCTTGGTGCAAAAAGGTTTCTCGGGAAAATCTACTTTACTTCAACTCAAGCGCTTAGCAGCGGAGGTGAGAAGTACCTTAAGCCAGTTAGATAGGCAGTCGCTCACCGTTAGAAAAAGGTTAGATGAGAACCTAGCGCAAATTGAAGAGTTGAAGCTTGAAAGGCTGAATGAGATTGTCGAGGAACTACGAAATACCAAAACGGAAATTGTCGCAATTCGGGAAGAATATCGCTCCGCTCAAGATATTGTCGCAAGAACAACGATCAACGCACCTATTTCTGGTCGCGTAGTCAACATGCAAGTGTTTACCGAAAAAGGTGTGATTGGCTCGGGTGAAACGTTACTAGAACTGGTCCCGCAAGACGATAAGTTGTTAGTCGAGGCTCGTGTTAATCCTCAGGATATTGATTTAGTGAATCCAGGCCAGCAAGCGCATGTTCGTCTGACCGCTCTGAATGCACGGACGTTGGCACCTTTAGACGGTACTGTGCTGACGATTTCTGCCGATAAGCTCTCGCAAGAAAACCAAGAAGATTTTTATCTCGCTAGAATTGCAATTTCACCGGAAGATGTGACAAAACATCGTTTAACCTCAGGCATGAATGCCGAAGTGCTTATTTTATCTGAGCCACGAACGCCATTGAGCTACCTAATAAAGCCAATTACAGAAAGCATGAATCGCGCCTTCAGAGAGGAGTAATTTCAAAAAGACTTGAGTGAGCACGGACAACAGACAAAATAATTTGTTATCGTTAGCTG
>NZ_WXWS01000303.1:0-3939 GCF_009904715.1 Vibrio sp. V42_P2S4T144
GTTTATATTGGGGGTTTCACTAAACCCCTTGTTGATATAGCTTATTTAAAGGCCGATACGACTTATGTCTAGATTGAAAATACACGTAGCATTACGCAATCTATCGGCATGGCTAGACGAGTTGAACACAAAGTTAAAGGATGTAATTTGTTGTTCATAACTTACAAATGTAGCTTTACGCTGACTGCCCAAGATTGATAAAGCACGTTAAGGATGAATGATTATGCTTGCTCAGACAGAACAAAAAACACAACAACTAAAGCAAACCCAAGGCATGCTTGAGGTGAATGGAGTCGTTGCTCCAGAACATCAAGCAATTTTCCCTGTTGAAGCCCAAACCTTTTTATCTCTACTGTGTGAAAAATTTGCCGGACGTGTTGAACAGTTGCTGGAAGCAAGAGAAGAGAAGCAAGCACGTATTGATGCTGGTGAGCTACCAGATTTTCTACCAGAGACACAAGACATCCGGGAAGGAAGTTGGAAGATCCTAGGAATCCCACAAGATCTGCAAGATCGCCGTGTGGAGATTACCGGACCAACTGACCGCAAGATGGTGATTAACGCACTGAATGCGAATGTAAAAGTGTTCATGGCAGACTTCGAAGATTCAATGTCTCCTGCATGGAGTAAAGTGCTGGATGGTCAAATTAACTTGCGCGATGCTGTTAATGGCACCATCAGTTACACCAATCCTGGCAATGGCAAACATTATCAGCTGGAAGATGACCCAGCGGTGTTGATCTGCCGTGTTCGCGGCCTTCATTTAAAAGAAAAACACGTTACGTGGCACGGTCAGATCATTCCAGGTGCGCTATTCGATTTCGCTCTGTATTTCTATAACAACTACAAAGCGTTACTTCAAAAAGGCAGTGGCCCTTATTTCTACCTTCCAAAACTGCAATCGCATCACGAAGCGAAGTGGTGGAGCGAAGTGTTCCATTTCACGGAAGACTATTTCGGTTTGGATACAGGCACCATCAAAGCGACTGTGCTGATTGAAACCTTACCAGCGGTATTTGAAATGGACGAGATTCTGTTCTCGCTTAAAGAACACATCGTTGGTTTGAACTGTGGTCGCTGGGATTACATCTTTAGCTACATCAAAACATTGAAAAAACACTCAGACCGAGTACTGCCAGATCGCCAAGTGGTAACGATGGACAAGCCATTCTTAAACGCTTACTCGCGATTATTGGTACGTACTTGCCATAAACGAGGTGCTTTCGCGATGGGAGGAATGGCCGCATTTATCCCAGCTAAAGACCCGAAAGAGAATCAAAAAGTATTAGACAAGATCCAGACTGACAAATCGTTAGAAGCAAACAACGGCCACGACGGTACTTGGGTGGCTCATCCAGGTTTGGCTGACACTGCTATGGAAGTCTTTAGTGCTGTGCTGGGTGAACGCACCAACCAGTTGGATGTGAGCCGTGCAGAGGATGCGCCTATTACAGCAGCCGAACTGCTTGAGCCTTGTGAAGGCGAGCGCACTGAAGGCGGAATGCGCCACAATATTCGCGTTGCGCTGCAATACATCGAAGCTTGGATTTCTGGCAATGGTTGTGTGCCGATTTACGGACTGATGGAAGACGCTGCAACGGCAGAAATCTCACGCGCCTCTATCTGGCAATGGATTCAACACGGCAAGTCGCTAGACAACGGATTAAAGGTCACTAAAGAGCTGTTCGAGCTCTATCTCAAAGAGGAGATTGAAGTCGTGAAGCAAGAAATTGGCGAGCAGCGCTACCATGCGGGTCGATTTGAAGAAGCAGCAGACTTAATGGCAAGGCTCACGACGAGCGATGAACTGACCAACTTTTTGACAGTTCCTGGTTATGACTACCTGGATTAATAAAGAATAACTGTAACACCAATAACGTGAAGGATTTTCAAGGCAGATAGGGAAGTACTGCCTGAGAACGGAAACTCAACGCACACGCATAAAGTGCAAATTATAAAGAGGGATAGACCAATGACTAACTTAACTCGCCGCCAACAAATTGAAGCTCTGGAAAAAGACTGGGCAACTAACCCACGCTGGAAAAATGTGAAGCGTACTTACACTGCCGAGGAAGTGGTGGAACTGCGTGGCTCTATGGTGCCTGCAAACACAATTGCACAACGTGGTGCAGACAAACTTTGGTCACTGGTCAACGGTAGTGCGAAAAAAGGTTACGTAAACTGTCTTGGTGCGCTAACGGGTGGTCAAGCCGTTCAACAAGCTAAGGCAGGTATTGAAGCGATCTATCTGTCAGGCTGGCAGGTAGCGGCGGATAACAACACCGCTTCGACGATGTATCCAGACCAATCTCTTTACCCAGTAGATTCTGTACCGTCAGTAGTAAAGCGTATCAACAACTCATTCCGTCGTGCAGACCAAATTCAGTGGGCTGCTGGTAAGACGCCTGAAGATGAAGGTGGTATTGATTACTTCCTACCTATCGTAGCGGATGCGGAAGCGGGCTTTGGTGGTGTGCTTAACGCTTACGAACTAATGAAATCGATGATCGAAGCCGGTGCCGCGGGCGTTCACTTTGAAGACCAGTTAGCATCGGTGAAAAAGTGTGGTCATATGGGTGGTAAGGTATTAGTTCCTACGCAAGAAGCTGTACAAAAGCTCGTTGCAGCTCGTTTGGCTGCTGACGTAGCGGGAACAACAACATTAGTTATTGCTCGTACTGATGCGAATGCGGCGGATCTCATTACTTCAGATTGCGACCCATATGATAAAGACTTTATTGAAGGTGAGCGCACTCAAGAAGGTTTCTACCGCGTTCGCGCGGGTATCGACCAAGCGATTTCTCGCGGTCTGGCTTACGCACCATATGCAGACTTGATTTGGTGTGAAACGGCTACGCCATGTTTGGAAGAAGCACGTAAGTTTGCAGAAGCAATTCACGCTGAATACCCAGATCAATTGTTGGCATACAACTGCTCGCCTTCATTCAACTGGGAGAAAAACCTAGATGCAGAAACCATTGCTAAGTTCCAACAAGAGCTTGCAGACATGGGCTACAAGTACCAATTCATCACGCTAGCAGGCATTCACAACATGTGGTTCAACATGTTTGAACTGGCACACGCTTACGCTCAAGGTGAAGGTATGCGTCATTATGTTGAGAAAGTTCAGCGTCCTGAATTCCAAGCGGCTGAAAAAGGTTATACGTTTGTTGCGCACCAACAAGAAGTAGGTACAGGTTACTTCGATAGAATGACCAATACTATCCAAGGTGGTAACTCTTCAGTGACAGCATTGACAGGTTCGACCGAAGAAGACCAATTCTAATTGGCAGAGAAACACTTCCTTAATCAGCGTCAGTAATGGCATTTTGAGCGGCAACCCTGCCGCTCTTTTTTCGTTTAACCGGTGTAAAAACGAAACTTACAACAAAGAGAATACGCTTGCGTACTACTCTTCCTGCTCGATTTCTTCAGGTTCCACTTCTTCTTGCAGTTCCAATAAGTTAATCGCAATGGTCACAAAGTCACTGTCAGTAATGATGCCGACCAATCGACCTTTGGTGACAACAGGTAGACAGCCAACTTTATGCTTTTGCATATAGATAGCGCTCTCTTTGAGCCCCGCGATAGGCTCTGCCGTCATGATATTGGTGTGCATCATTTCGTAGAGCGGTGTGTCTAAAGTAAAAGATTGTTCAGCCTCATCTGGGTGCAAGCTCGATTCTTGAGCAGCAAGAATGTCGCGTTGAGTCACCAAGCCTTGTAAGTGGTTATTGGCATCAACAACCGGAATGTGTCGAATATCAAGCGCATCCATCATGCTTTTTGCATCACGCAAGGTGTGCGTGCGCAGTAAGGTATGAGGATTACGAGTCATCATGTCTTCAACCTTGATCATAGAGACCTCCAACGGCATTGTCCTTCTCTTAAATATAGAGAATATTTTTCTGTATATCTGGGAGCTAACTCGTTTTTCAT
>NZ_WXWS01000303.1:3960-7861 GCF_009904715.1 Vibrio sp. V42_P2S4T144
AATGCTGATGGGCTGCGTAATCTGTGTTTTATTGGTGTTTTTATTAATTTGAATAAGTCGGTTTGTGTGCGAGTCAGTTGGCATTTTTAGTTGATATTGAATGTGTTCCCAAGGTAATCCAATGAATTGAATCGCACATTTTTATTCGCTGGATTTTCCAAGATTCTTCTCTCGAAGAAGATACGTCCAGGCTTACCAAATTGAAGACAGCAACCTAGATGAAACGAACAACGTGTAACAAACTTATTGCGCTGGCAGTGGCGGCATTCAGTGTGCCATCAACACAGGCGATTGTGTTAGGAGATGAACAAACCGATCCTGTTGACCGCGTTACTTTGCGAGCAAGTAATATGGCAGAGTTTCCGCTGTGTGGTGGAACGATGCTGACAGAGCAATGGGTACTGACTGCGGCGCACTGTGTGGTGATGGGACAAGGAACCAATGAAGCAACCTACTATGTGACCCCGCCGGGTGAGCTGTCGGTGAATGCGAATGTGTATGAACTTAATTCTGCAGGGCTTGATAACTTCTATCCGGTGTCTCACGTTGTGGTTCATCCGGATTACACTCGGATTTCAAAAGCTGAGACCGACAGTAATGGCAACGTGAAACCTATCCAAACCGGTTTAGATTCAGACATCGCGTTGCTGTATCTCACGCGCCCAGTGGCAAACGCGAGCTTTGCTGACCTAGCGAGTAAAGTTGACATGGAGAGTATCGAAGCACGTTTGGTGGCGGATTGGAATGATAATTACCTGACCAATCAACGTGTCGAAAATGTGCAAGTGTTTGGATGGGGGGCTACTCAGCCGGATGCTTCTGAACCTTCTAATACGCTCAAAACCACCATTAGCACATTTTTACCCATCGACAAATGTTATGAGCGTTTAGAAATTGGCAGCAGTTTTCCGGGGATCATTGATTCAAGAGACAACCAAACCAAAATTTGTACGCTACCAACACAAAACCATGTATTGGAGCCAGATAGCCATACTCAATATGGCAACTCTGCATGTAAAGGTGACAGTGGTGGCCCGTTGGTCGATGTGGCGACCGGCAAACAAATTGGTATTGTTAGTGGCGGCCCCCTTATTCTACCAACGTGTGGCTCTTTGACGATCCCAAGTTTCTACACCAAGGTGAGCCACTATTACGACTGGGTACAGTCTTACATCACTGCCGATGCGCCACCAAGTCGTTACATCATTGCGCCGAATTTTATCAAAAGTGCTAACAATGAAAGTGGTGACAATAAAGAGTGTCACGATGGCATTGCGACCAATAACTGTGATTTCAAAGGCTCAGATGATGAAGGTGGCAGTCTAGGGTTTTGGTTATTGGGTTTATTCGTGCCGTTATTCTTGTGGCGAAAGCGTGAGGTTTGATAGGGCGATTGGAATGCCAAACTAATAAGCAGCGGTATACGCTGCTTTGCTTTTTTCATGTTCTCTCTTTTGGGCTCAAATTAAAAATAGTGCCAAGTAATCGAGGCTTTTCACGTTTTATTACACTCTTCACCATGGCTTTTACTGCTATATTCTGGTGATTTGCTTGCTATTGCAGCATGTAAACATATACTAGTCTGCTGCGAAAAACTCGTCGCAATTTTATCGTCGCCTAGACGTGATTTGACCAATAGATAAGACAAGTAACATGCAAGTATCAGATTTCCATTTCGACCTTCCAGATGAACTCATCGCTCGCTACCCTCAACCAGAGCGTACCGCTAGCCGACTGCTGCAAATGGACGGCAATACCGGAGAGCTCATTGATGGCACATTTACTGATGTATTGGGCCAAGTTCAACCCGGTGACTTAGTGGTGTTTAATAATACACGTGTTATTCCTGCTCGTCTTTTTGGCCGCAAGGAATCGGGCGGTAAATTAGAAGTGCTAGTGGAGCGCATGTTGGATGAGAAAAGCATCCTCGCGCACGTTCGTTGCTCTAAATCACCAAAACCAGGTACAACCATTATTGTTGGCGAGAATGATGAATATTCAGCAGAAATGGTTGCACGCCATGATGCTTTATTTGAACTGAAATTTAGTTCTGATAAGACGGTACTAGAAATTCTGGAAGAAATCGGCCATATGCCGCTTCCTCCTTACATCGACCGTCCAGACGAAGATGCAGATAAAGAGCGTTACCAAACGGTATATAATCAAAAGCCAGGTGCTGTTGCGGCACCGACGGCGGGCCTTCACTTTGATGATGTTCTCTTGGAGAAAATCAAAGCGAAAGGTGCAGAGTTTGCTTACGTTACTTTGCACGTTGGGGCGGGTACATTCCAGCCAGTAAAAGTGGAAAATATCAACGATCACCACATGCATGCCGAGTACGTAGAATTACCACAAGAAGTCGTCGACGCAATTAAAGCGACGAAAGCGCGTGGCGGACGAATTATTGCTGTTGGTACCACATCTGTGCGTTCACTTGAAAGTGCAGCGCAAGACGCATTGCAAAAAGGGACTGAGCTGGCCCCATTCTTTGGCGATACTGAAATCTTTATTTTCCCTGGTTACGAATATCAGCTAGTGGATTGCTTGATCACAAACTTCCACTTGCCTGAATCAACACTGATCATGTTGGTGAGTGCATTTGCTGGATACGAGAACACCATGAATGCTTACAAACATGCGGTGGAAAACAAATACCGTTTCTTCTCGTATGGCGATTCAATGTTCATCAAGAAGAAAACGGCGTAGTTAAAAATAGATTTACGAGTGCTAGCAGTAAGCTAGGAAATAAAGCATCCATTGCTTTGTCTCTCGCAAGGAAAAGCGACCGCTCCTTAAAGTAGGGTAGAGCCCTAAACACTCAGTCAGACTGTTTCTCTGACACCCGGAGGCATCGTGAAATTAAAATTCGATCTTAAGAAGAAAAACGGCAATGCACGTCGTGGTCAACTGACTTTCGAACGCGGCACTGTTCAAACTCCTGCGTTCATGCCAGTAGGTACTTACGGTACCGTTAAAGGTATGACACCAGAAGAAGTAAAAGGTACTGGTGCAGAAATTCTGCTAGGTAATACGTTCCACCTGTGGCTACGTCCTGGTCAAGAAGTGATGAAAATGCACGGTGACCTGCACGATTTTATGAACTGGCACGGTCCTATTCTTACTGATTCAGGCGGCTTCCAAGTATTCAGCCTTGGTAAGATGCGTACGATCACTGAAGAGGGTGTTCACTTTCGTAACCCAGTAAACGGTGACAAGATTTTCATGGACGCAGAAAAGTCGATGGAAATTCAAAAAGACCTGGGCTCTGACATCGTTATGATTTTTGACGAGTGTACGCCTTACCCAGCGACACACGATGAAGCGAAGAAATCGATGGAAATGTCATTACGCTGGGCACAGCGTTCACGTGACCACTTCGAGAAGCTAGAAAACCCGAACAACCTATTTGGTATTGTCCAAGGTGGTGTTTACGAAGATTTACGTGATGTGTCGGTAAAAGGTCTAACGGAAATCGGTTTTGACGGTTACGCGGTTGGTGGTTTGGCAGTAGGTGAGCCTAAAGAAGACATGCACCGTATTCTTGAGCATACTTGTCCTCAACTTCCTGAAGACAAACCTCGCTACTTGATGGGCGTAGGTAAGCCAGAAGACTTGGTTGAAGGTGTTCGTCGTGGTATCGACATGTTTGACTGTGTAATGCCAACGCGTAACGCACGTAATGGTCACTTATTTGTGACTGGTGGTGTGATCAAGATCCGTAATGCGAAACATAAAACGGATACAACACCATTGGATCCGCATTGTGACTGTTACACTTGTCAAAACTACAGCAAGTCGTACCTTCACCATTTAGAGCGTTGTAATGAAATCTTAGGCGCTCGCTTGAATACAATCCATAACCTGCGTTACTACCAACGTCTGATGGAAAGCATTCGTAAAG
>NZ_WXWS01000450.1:0-3937 GCF_009904715.1 Vibrio sp. V42_P2S4T144
TCGCGAAACGTAGACCTTCGTCCATTGCGATTGGTGCGATTAGCTCTACAGTCATCTGTACGTTGTCGCCTGGCATTACCATTTCTACGCCGTCTGGTAGCTGGATGTCACCAGTTACGTCAGTTGTACGGAAGTAGAACTGTGGACGGTAGCCTTTGAAGAATGGAGTGTGACGACCACCTTCATCTTTAGACAGTACGTATACTTCTGATTCGAACTTAGTGTGTGGAGTGATTGAACCAGGCTTAGCTAGTACTTGACCACGTTCAACTTCGTCACGCTTAGTACCACGTAGAAGTGCACCAACGTTCTCACCTGCACGGCCTTCGTCTAGAAGCTTACGGAACATCTCAACACCAGTACATGTAGTTGTAGTAGTGTCTTTGATACCTACGATAGCAACTTCGTCACCTACAGTTAGGATACCACGCTCGATACGGCCAGTTACTACTGTACCACGACCTTGGATTGAGAATACGTCTTCGATAGGCATTAGGAATGGCTGATCTACCGCACGCTCTGGCTCAGGGATGTAAGTATCTAGAGCTTCTGCTAGTTCAACGATTTTCGCTTCCCACTGCTCTTCGCCGTTTAGTGCGCCTAGTGCAGAACCTTGGATAACTGGTAGGTCATCACCTGGGAAATCGTATTCAGATAGAAGTTCACGAACTTCCATTTCTACTAGTTCTAGTAGCTCTTCATCGTCAACCATGTCACATTTGTTCATGAATACGATGATGTATGGGATACCAACCTGACGGCCTAGTAGGATGTGCTCACGAGTTTGTGGCATTGGGCCATCTGTCGCAGCAACAACTAGGATACCACCGTCCATCTGTGCAGCACCAGTGATCATGTTTTTAACATAGTCAGCGTGTCCTGGACAGTCAACGTGTGCGTAGTGGCGTGATGGAGTGTCGTACTCAACGTGAGAAGTTGCGATTGTGATACCGCGCTCACGCTCTTCTGGAGCGTTATCGATAGATGCGAAGTCTTTAGCTACACCGCCGTAAACTTTAGCAAGAGTAGTACAGATAGCTGCAGTTAGAGTTGTTTTACCGTGGTCAACGTGGCCGATAGTACCAACGTTAACGTGCGGTTTCGTACGTTCAAATTTTTCTTTAGACACGATCGTGTTCCTTCCTAGTTATGATTCGTCGTGATCATTATTGATCGACGACGCGCCAGAAATTGTTATTTTATGCGCCAACGCCCGTTAGCGCAATATTTGGACGCCCTGATCTCGCAAAAAGTCGTAAACTTTTTGCAGTTCAATCGTCAATTAGTAACCACGCTCTGCAATAATTTTATCTGCGAAGTTTTTCGGCACTTCAGCGTACTCGTGAAACTCCATAGAGTAAGACGCACGGCCTTGAGTTGCAGAACGTAGATCAGTTGCGTAACCGAACATTTCGGATAGTGGTACTTGAGCACGGATGATCTTAAGACCAGCCACACCTTCGTCCATGCCTTCAATGATACCGCGACGACGGTTTAGGTCACCAACAACGTCACCCATCCAGTCTTCCGGAGTGGTTACTTCGACATTCATCATAGGTTCTAGAATCACAGGTTGTGCTTCTAGTGCACCTTTCTTGAATGCCATCGAGCCAGCGATCTTAAACGCCATCTCGCTTGAGTCTACATCGTGGTAAGAACCATCAAATAGTGTAGCTTTAATATCTAGTACAGGGTAACCCGCTAGAACACCACTATTCATTTGCTCTTCGATACCTTTCGATACCGAGCTGATGTATTCCTTAGGAATCACACCGCCCACGATTTCGTCTACGAATACGAAACCTTCACCAGGCTCAGAAGGCTCAAGTTTGACCCAAACATGACCGTATTGACCACGACCACCTGATTGACGAACAAACTTACCTTCAACTTCCGCTTTACCACGAATGGTTTCACGGTAAGCAACCTGAGGTTTACCAACGTTACAATCAACGCTGAATTCACGCTTCATACGATCAACGATAATGTCTAGGTGAAGTTCACCCATACCTGAGATCAGAGTCTGACCTGATTCGTCGTCCGTTTCCACGCGGAATGATGGATCTTCCGCTGCTAGTTTACCTAGCGCGATAGCCATTTTCTCTTGGTCTGCCTTAGAACGAGGCTCTACAGCAATCTGAATAACTGGTTCAGGGAACTCCATGCGTTCTAGAATCACTTTGTGGTTCTGATCACACAGTGTGTCACCTGTTGTTACGTCTTTCAGACCGATAGCAGCTGCAATATCACCAGCGCGAACTTCTTTCACTTCTTCACGCTTATTCGCATGCATCTGAACGATACGACCGAAACGCTCTTTCTTCTCTTTTACTGAGTTGTAAACAGCGTCACCCGAGTTTACAACACCGGAGTAAACACGCATGAAAGTTAACGTGCCCACGAATGGGTCAGTCGCAATCTTAAACGCTAGCGCAGAGAAAGGTTCGTTGTCGTCAGCATGACGCTCAACTTCATTTTCTCTTTCGTCGACACCTTTAATTGCAGGTACGTCAACTGGCGATGGCAAGAACTCAACTACTGCATCCAGTACCGCTTGAACACCTTTGTTCTTAAACGCACTACCACAAGTAGCCAGTACGATTTCGTTATTTAGTGTGCGAGTACGTAAAGCTTGTTTGAGCTCAGCTTCAGTCAATTCACCTTCTTCAAGGTACTTGTCCATCAGCTCTTCGCTAGCTTCAGCAGCGGATTCAACCATGTGGTTGCGCCACTCTTCAGCAAGTTCAATCATGTCAGCTGGGATGTCTTCGTAAGTAAACGAAGTGCCTTGATCGGCATCATTCCAGTTGATCATTTTCATCTTGATAAGGTCGATGACACCTCTGAACTCATCTTCCGCACCAACGTTCAGCTGGATTGGAACAGGAGTCGCACCAAGACGATTCTTAATTTGGTTCACAACGCGTAGGAAGTCTGCGCCCGCACGGTCCATCTTGTTTACAAATACCAAACGTGGAACGTGGTATTTGTCTGCTTGACGCCATACAGTTTCAGACTGAGGTTCAACACCAGATGAGCCACAGAACACAACCACAGCACCATCAAGTACACGAAGAGAACGCTCTACTTCGATAGTAAAGTCAACGTGTCCAGGGGTATCAATGATGTTTACGCGATGCTCAGGGAACTGTGCTTCCATACCACGCCAGAATGTAGTAGTAGCAGCGGATGTGATAGTGATACCACGCTCCTGCTCCTGCTCCATCCAGTCCATGGTTGCTGCACCATCGTGAACTTCGCCGATTTTGTGAGAAAGGCCAGTGTAGAACAGAATACGCTCAGTTGTGGTTGTTTTTCCTGCATCTACGTGAGCACAGATACCGATATTACGGTATAGCTCAATAGGAGTTTTACGAGCCACGATTGTATCCTCTTACTAAGGTGTACCTTAGAGTATAGAAAAGTGCTGCGAGAGAACCTCGCAGCACAGAAGGTATTACCAACGGTAATGAGCGAACGCTTTGTTTGCGTCAGCCATGCGGTGAACGTCTTCACGTTTCTTAACCGCAGTACCTTTGTTCTCAGACGCGTCTAGCATTTCAGCAGCTAGGCGTTGAGCCATAGATTTTTCACCACGCTTGCGCGCAGCTTCAACCAACCAACGCATAGCAAGTGCGTTACGGCGAACCGGACGTACTTCTACAGGTACTTGGTAAGTTGAACCACCAACACGGCGAGATTTAACCTCTACCGCTGGGCGAACGTTTTCAAGAGCTTCTTCAAAAATAGCTAAGTGGTCTTTACCAGACTTTTCAGCCATAGCATCTAGTGCAGTGTAAACGATTTTCTCTGCAGTAGATTTTTTACCGTCAACCATTAGGATGTTAACGAATTTTGCCAGCAATTCAGATTTGAATTTTGGATCTGGAAGGATCTTACGCTGACCAATGACGCGACGACGTGGCATGGATTTATC
>NZ_WXWS01000572.1:0-3933 GCF_009904715.1 Vibrio sp. V42_P2S4T144
AATTCATAGCCACCCTTGGGGGCAAGTGCAACTGATCAGCGGTGGGATTCTGGAGATGGATGCAGAAGACACAAGATTTCTAGCACCTCCACATCTTGCTATTTGGGTTCCCGCCGGAGTTCGTCACACTAGCTACAACCGTAAGCCAATCGAATATTGTTCTTTGAACATTGCCCCTGAATTGACGGCGCATTTTCCAACCAAAACCAGTTTAATCAAAGTCACCCCCATCGTTTCTGCCATCATTGAGGACTTTCGTCAGCGTGACATTAACGTCGCGCAGAGCGATGAAGACAAACGCTTGGTGCGAGTGTTGTTGGATCAACTGGCGAAACAAGAAGTGGAACATCACTTTTTACCGACAACCGACAACAAATATCTTCAGCCAATCTTAAAAGCAGTAGAAGAATCGCCAACCGATGAAATTAGTTTGGCGGAGTGGGCGGCAAAAGTGCATACTACAGAACGCACGTTAGCGAGACATTGCCAGAGTGAATTAGGAATGAGCTTTACTGAGTGGCGCTTACGTGTGCGATATTTACATTCTATGGAGTTGCTGCGTAAAGGGCAGACCGTAAAAGAAGTCGCTCTGACGTTAGGTTATAACCAAGCCAGCCCTTTTATCGCGATGTTCAAGAAATACTCCGGCATGACACCGGAGCAATACAAGAATCGATTGTTATAGCTGAGCGATTATGTAATTTAAACCACCCACCACGGCTGCAACCTGTGCATCGTTACATTCTTCGTCGGTCACTGTTGGGCTGTCTGGGTACACTTCCGTTGTCGTGCCGTAAACGCAATTTGTTACGCCGCCACACAGGCCCAGTTTTACCATTGGGTAGTTGATAACGCCAAACTGTACGACGGGTGAACCAATGATTTCGCCGTTTTCATCTGCTGGTGCAATGTGAGTCACTTTTGCAACTGACTCAATGACCGCTTTTTGGAAGTCAGGCTGAGGGTTTTCACTATCTCCCACCGTGTAAAAGCCATCTGGGATCATACCTTCAATGTACTCAATACCATCACGAGCAGCTAAGGCTGGACGGAACTCAGTTTCGTCAGAATCTGTCGTTTCATGTAGATCAATGTGCATTAACACATCGCCTAAAGTTGCAACGAGCTTTATGAGGTTAGCGGACTCTTCGGCAGGGCTATACTTATAGAAAGAGCGGTTTGGATCAATCGCGTTTGGATTCCAGCGGTTGATCACCTCGTAACCCCAAGGGCTTACGCAGGGTGCAACGACAATATTGAAATGCTCTGCATAGCGCTCTGCTTCTGTTTCTACAAACTTTAATGCGCCATGTACACCGCTGGTTTCGTAACCGTGCACGCCGCCTGTGACCAACACAACAGGCTTAGTTGAATCCCAATTGCGTGTTTTGATACAAAACAGAGGGAAGCGTGCCTCGTTGTATGAGAGCGCACCATATTGTTCAACATCAAAACGCTCGCGTAGGGCATCGATTTTACTGACGACTTCATCTTGGTAGCTACGTTTTACTTCTTGCGTTGCTAACCAAGCTTTACGTTCTTCTTCGTTCCAAGGTTGGCCAGGAGTACCGATCGGGTAAATGTATCCACTTTTCATCTATACTTTTTCTTTTGACTGCTGAAAGGTATCACAAGACTAGACCTGTCTTATCTTTACAGCAATATAAAACACCATTTGGTGTGGTATTCTTTGCAAAATCATCACTTTGATGAGTGATTCATTGGTGTTACATTTTGTTACTTACTCAATTTCATATAAGAGACAAAAAATGGCTGGAGCAAGTTTACTCACACTGTTGGACGATATTGCCACGGTGCTTGATGATGTCGCCTTAATGTCAAAAATGGCGGCAAAGAAAACCGCAGGTGTATTGGGAGATGATCTAGCGTTAAACGCTCAACAAGTGTCTGGTGTTGCATCTGAGCGAGAGATTCCAGTGGTTTGGGCGGTTGCAAAAGGCTCATTCAAAAATAAATTGATTTTAGTTCCTTCAGCTTTACTTATTAGCGCGATTATTCCATGGCTTATTATGCCATTATTGCTAATTGGCGGCTTATTTCTCTGCTTTGAAGGGGCAGAGAAAGTACTTGAGAAAGTGTTTCCTCACTCGCATCCGCACGAAGAAGAAGATGAGCTAGTTAATACTGGCGAGTCGATAGAAGAGTATGAAAAGCGTAAAGTTTCTGGTGCGATTCGGACAGACTTTATCCTTTCAGCAGAAATCATCGTGATTGCGTTAGGTACCGTGACAGGAGCCAGTCTTGTTACGCAAATTTTAGTTGTCAGTTTAATTGCAGTGATTATGACGGTTGGAGTTTATGGACTAGTCGCTGGGATTGTGAAGCTAGATGATTTAGGCCTTTACCTTGAAAGTCGCTCAAACGGTAAAGGTTGGGTGGCGAAAGTCGGAGAGGCCTTGGTCGCTTTTGCACCAAAGTTGATGAAGTTGTTAACCATTGTAGGAACTGCTGCGATGTTTTTGGTGGGTGGAGGAATTGTGGTGCACAACGTGCCAGCCATTCATCACTTTGTAGAGCCGATTATTATGAACTTTAGTGGTCATTCGGTTGCTACAGCCATTTTGCCTATTTTATTGAACGGTATTATCGGCTTTGTGGCGGGGTTGGTTGTGGTTGCGGTATGGACGATGGTTGAAAAGCTTCGTGGTCAATAATCACATCTAAAACATGAGACGATAGTAACAAGGGTCATGACTTCTTTTTACAAAAAGCATGACCCTGTTTTATAGGTGAAACGTCAGTAAAGTACTTACTTCACTTTCCACTCGATCTGTTCATTTGCTCGAATAGGCACAACGATATCATTGCCAAATGGCATCGTTTCTGGCACATCCCAAGCGGATTTTTCTAACGTTACCGTATCTGTGTTACGTGCAATGCCGTAAAAATCAGGACCGTTGAAGCTTGCGAAAGCTTCCAAGTTTTCCAACTTGCCTTCTTTTTCGAAGACTTCTGCATAAAGCTCTAGCGCTGCGTGTGCAGTGTAAGAACCAGCACAACCGCAAGCCGATTCTTTTGCCCCTTTCGCATGTGGCGCTGAGTCTGTACCTAGGAAAAACTTCTTGCTACCACTAGTTGCTGCTTCGATCAGCGCTTGCTGGTGGGTTCCGCGCTTAAGAATTGGCAAACAGTAGAAATGAGGTTTAATACCACCCACAAGCATGTGGTTACGGTTGAAAAGAAGGTGGTGGGCAGTGATGGTAGCCGCTACGTTGTCTGAGGCGTTGCTAACGAAGTTTGCTGCGTCGGCGGTGGTGATATGTTCTAGAACGATTTTAAGATTAGGGAAGTCATTGACGATAGGAGCGAGGACGGTATCAAGGAATTCTTTTTCTCGGTCGAATATATCAATATCGTGATGTGTTACCTCCCCATGAACCAAAAGTAACATTCCTACTTCTTCCATTGCTTCTAAAACGTGATAAATGTTTTTCGCATTGGTCACACCGGAATCTGAGTTTGTGGTAGCGCCTGCAGGATAAAGCTTGGCAGCAACAATGTTTCCGGTGGCTTTAGCCTTACGTACTTCGTCTGGTGTCGTGTTATCTGTAAGGTAAAGCGCCATTAAAGGCTCAAACTGCTCGCCATGTTGCTCTTTGAGAATTCGGTCACGGTAGGCTAGGGCGAGCTCAGTTGTAGTAACAGGTGGGACGGTATTTGGCATAATCAGCGCACGGCCATTGTAGCGGCTGATGTCGCGAACGGTGTCTTTAAGAACTTCACCATCGCGTAAGTGAACGTGCCAGTCGTCAGGACGAGTGATAGTCAGTGTTGTCATTAATTGCTCCCACCATTGAAAAGTTGTCTGATTGGAGCCTAAGCGCCGTATTTGCTTTTGAGCAAACGCTTGCGCTTAGGCGACAGGATGATAGAGGAATTGCCCTCATATTTCATCCCATTTTTCAATTTTAT
>NZ_WXWS01000543.1:0-3910 GCF_009904715.1 Vibrio sp. V42_P2S4T144
CGGTTTCATAAATTTTATGACACTGATTTCACTGTTTGAGCTGTAAAGAATATAAATCCCCACTCAATGTATGTTAATAATCAATGAGTGTTGTTATGTCTCATATCCGTTTTTTCCCGCGCCATCGTTTGGCGCTTGCTTGTATGCTAGCGAGTGTGTCTGGCTTCTCTTTTGCACAAAATCAGTGTGCTGTTGCTGATTTACAACAATCGCGAGATCTGGCTACTGCCGTTTCTGGTGCTGAGTATGATTGCTACCACGCTTGGTTTTCAGCACCTTCAGAAACGCTGAATGATATCTATAGTGAAGCGAGCCTAAGCCGTATCCAAGTCGCGCTGGATCAAGAAATCGCTCGCTATCGTGGTGAAGCAGATCAAGCTCGTATTCTAGAGAACCTAGGCGAATTTATTCGAGCGGCCTACTACGTTCGCTACAACGCTGGTACTGGTACACCTGAGTTTTCGCAAGCGTTGAGTCAGCGTTTTGCTCAGTCGACGAACCTATTCCTAAACAACCCTCATGCTTTGGATCAAGGTCGTGAACAAGTTGGTGCAATGAAGAGCCTGACTTTGATGGTTGATAACGTTAAGCAGTTGCCGCTGACCATGGATAGCATGATGGCCGCGTTGATGCACTTTAATCGTGAAACCGCGCAGGACACGCAATGGGTCGATGGTTTAAACAACTTGTTCCGCTCTATGGCAGGCCATGCGGCGAACGATGCGTTCTACCGATACATGGCAAACAATACACACCATATTGATACGTTGGTGAAATTCGCATCTGATAATGCTTGGGCATTAGATACGGATGCAAGCTTTATCGTTTTCAATGCATTACGTGAAACTGGTCGTTTGCTCGCGAGCCCAGATCAGGAGACCAAACGCAAAGCATTGGCAGTAATGCAACAGGTGATGCAGCGTTATCCACTGGGTAGTGAGCATGACAAACTATGGCTTGCTGCCGTTGAAATGATGAGCTACTACGCACCAGAAGGCCTAAATGGTCTGAATATTGAGCAAGCCAAGCAAGATTTAGCTGCACGTGTAATGCCAAATCGTTTTGAATGTCAGGGACCTGCCATTATTCGCTCTGAGGATCTGACCGATGCTCAAGCAGCGAAAGCGTGTGAAGTGCTAGCGGCAAAAGAAGCCGACTTCCATCGAGTTGCGAATACGGGTAATCAACCTGTCGCTGATGATTTGAATGATCGTGTTGAAGTGGCGGTATTCGCGAGTAACACTAGTTACGTTGATTACTCTTCATTCCTATTTGGTAATACAACGGACAACGGTGGTCAGTACCTAGAAGGTGACCCTTCAAAAGCGGACAATACTGCGCGTTTCGTCGCTTATCGCTACGCGAATGGTGAAGATCTCTCTATCTTGAACCTAGAACATGAATACGCGCACTATTTAGATGCACGATTTAACCAATACGGTTCGTTCAGCGATAACTTGGCTCATGGTCATATTGTTTGGTGGCTAGAAGGTTTTGCTGAATACATGCATTACAAGCAAGGTTACCAAGCTGCGATTGAGCTGATTGCAGATGGTAAACTGAGCCTTTCCACTGTGTTTGATACCACGTACTCTCACGATACCAATCGTATCTATCGTTGGGGTTATCTAGCTGTTCGATTCATGTTAGAAAATCATCCACAAGACGTCGAAAGCTTGTTGGCATTGTCGCGCTCTGGCCAGTTCGAACAATGGGCACAGCAGGTGACGTCTTTAGGTCAACAATACGATGCTGAGTTTGAACGTTGGTTGGACACATTAAAAGTGGAACCTGAGCAACCTGATACAGACCCAGAAGAGCCAACAGAACCAACAAGCCCTGAAGCACAAGTGACTGAATTGACGGCGAACCAAAGCCTTCAGCTCAGTGGCGAAGCATACAGCGAAAAACTGTTCTACGTTGATGTTCCAGCCAACACCGTTAACTTCAATGTATCTATTGAGGGTGCGGGTGATGCGGATCTTTACATGAGCTACAACAAAGTCGCGCATTACTATGATTTCGAAATGAGTCAATATGCTGATGGCAGCAATGAAGAGATTGTGTTTGAACCAGAGCAAGATGGTTACGTTAAAGCGGGTCGTTACTACATCAGCTTAACTGGACGTGATAGCTATGACTCAGTAAATCTTGTGGCTGCGTTAGAAGTGGAAGCGCAAACACCGCCAACCCAAGTGCAAGATGATTTAGCACCTGTGGTACTAGAGTCTGGTGAAGCCAAAATGCTTACCGTTCACAAGCAGCGTTATGCAGCAGTTCATGTGCCTGAAGGTGTAGAAGAGGTTCGTGTATGGCTAACGGCTCACTCTCAAACTGGTAATGTCGATCTATACGCGAGTAGGGAGCATTGGCCTACAGTAGAGCAGCACGAGTATGCGTCCAACTATGCAGGCAGCAATGAATACCTTGCGATTCCTGTTACTGAAGCAGGGTACGTGCACTTCGCTCTTCAGGCTCCAGAGCAAGGCGATGACGTTGAAATGCTAGTGCACTTCAACTAAACAGGTTCGATTAACTAAAGTCGAGATAAAACGTCGCTGATACAGCGACGTTTTTGTTTATATCGGACACGATTATAAACAAACAGCGGCGAATGCTAGTTAATCGGCTGATCTATCGAGTTATCAGTTGCCCTTTTTCTAAACGGCTTTAGGTTTGTATTGCAATTTACCGCGCACATAAACTTTTTTAGCGACGCGTTCTGTGACCTAGCTTCTGATTTGTGTTTCCCAAATGGATACAATATATATGCACCCCGTGCAATAAAGTGAAAAGGGAAAGACATGAAAACGCTTATTTATGAAACGTTGATTAGCCTTGCTAACCAAGAACCAGAACAACATGCAAGAATCCGACAAAATCTCTATGAACAGTTGGATCTGCCGTTCGATAAGCAGCTGGCTTTGTATTCTTGTGCCCTTGGTCCTGCAAGTTCAGGCAAGTTGGAGAGCAGTCAAGGCATTAACAACGCGGTAGATTGCGCGGTTAAACTGCTTGAAACTCCTGAGCGCTAATTCACTCGTTGTTTTAATCACGGCCCGAACCCCAAGGGCCGTTTTTAATTGCGGTTAAATTGATTTCAACGTCGTTATTGCTCTGCTCTTTCCGCTAGCACTTCTTTGAATGCAAACATGCCGTTTAATGCCGCGGGAAACCCTGCGTAGACGGACATCTGCAAAATGATCTCTTTAATCTCATCCTCGCTACAGCCTACATTCAGCGCTGCATTTAAGTGCACTTTTAGTTGCGGCGCGCAATTCCCCATTGCCGTTAGCGCGGCGACGGTTGCGATTTCTCTCGATTTTAGGTCTAAGCCCGGGCGAGCATAAATATCGCCAAACGGATACTCAATGGTGTACTGAGCTAAATCTGGACAAATATCTTGTAAGCTTTCGATGACATTATGACCAGCGTCGCCATCAATTTGAGAGAGTAGTTCTAATCCTTTGTTAAAGCGTGATTGTTCCATCGGTATGTTCCTAGTGAATAAACGTAAACACACCTTAATCGTTAGAGTTAACTCTAAGTCAACGAACTTTTCCGCTTTTATACAAGGCAATTTTTTCTTCTAGAGCCGATAAGTGCTTTTTCTGTTGTTCAATGTGGCGTTTGAGGTTTTCTTGGTGGCGTTCTAACAGGGCTTGACGTTGTGGTACAGATTGAGAGCCGACTTCCCTTAATTTGGCATACTCTAGAATCTCTTCAAGTGGCATTGCAGTTTCTTTTAAACGCTTAACAAAGCTTATCCAGTTTAGATCTTTCGAACTATACATTCGATGTCCACTCGCGTTTCTATGGACATGTTTAAGTAAACCGATTTTTTCATAGTATCGAAGTGTATGAGCAGATAGCCCGACGAGGTCAGAAAATTCTTTGATATTCATTATTA
>NZ_WXWS01000528.1:0-3900 GCF_009904715.1 Vibrio sp. V42_P2S4T144
ATCCAAATAGAACACCAGAAGCGGTGTTTGCTTTTTGATCAGCTGTTCCAAACGTTTGGTGAAGCCAAAGCGGTTGTAGAGTTTGGTGAGCGAGTCAATGTGTATGTCTTCATTCGATGCAGAAGACAGGTTTTTGGGCGCATCATCAGCATCTTGGATTAGGATAATTTGAGATTCGCTACCTAATATCGCCGTGGAATCCGCGTGTAGCTGAACTTTCCGTTCAAAGCCGCATCTTGCGCTGGTTAAGCAGACAAAAGGTTTGTCAGAAATTAATGTACTCAATCGATGACTAAATACCTTTTTACTGTTTTCATCGATGAATAAACGACTTAGCTCTTCGCCCAACAATTCATGAGGAGAGTTAAGTCCGAGAAGGCGCGCTGATGCGGGGTTCGCAGAGATGACAATATCATCCTCGATAAGCAGTAAGCCGTCTGGTAGCAGTTGTGTTAACTTCGCAAACTTACTTTCGGACTCTTCTAAGGAGCGAACGAGTATCTGCTTTTCTGAAGTATCGACAGCGTGAAAAACAACAAAGCGAATGTCGTTACCTTCAAAAACTGGCGAAAGACTAAAGTGAAGACTGGTTTCAAGGTCGGTTTCATCGAGCGTGATTTCGGCTTCGACATGTGCCCCTTTGAACGCGCGCTGATAGTATGGTGCAAGCTTCTTATAAAACTGCTCACCCAGCACTTGGCAATCGTTTAAGCCGACGATTTCCTCATGACTTAAACCTGCGATATCGCAGTAACGGTCACTTACCATTCGATAATTGTGTTTTTTATCAAGAATGGCAAAGAAGAAAGGGCTATTTGAGGTTAGCGTGGCAAACCAATGTTTTAATTGCTGGGAAGGCATTAGGGTATTACCGATCTCCAATGAGCCAGATTATTCGTCCGTGTATAAAAAGCGACACCCTGATAAGCCTGCGGCGGTCTACCACCAAGCTAAAGTGTTACCTGCCATTAAAGGGCTCGCGGTTTTAGCTGTGCAGTCGACAATCACATGGATACGCTCAGATAACTATAACTTTGAAAATACGGTTGTAAAAGTGTTTATCCACCTGTTCGCATCAATAATACACGTAAGTTCAAAAAAAGAAGCGTTAGTGAACAATAAACCACCAATCTAAAATAAGCACTTTATTGATACATAACAGTAATCTCATCGCCACGATTGCTTAATATAAGCAACCTAATGACAAAGTAACGGATAATGAACGTGTTAAACAAGATTCGCAGTCAACTAGTAAAGAACGCAGCTAACATTTTGCGTTCTCCAGTCCAGTTATTACCACAGCCAATTCAGCAAAAAGCGTTGCTGGAAGGGCTAAAAATGGTGTTTAAAGAAGCCTTGGAAGATGGTGACTTTGAGTTCCTTGAAGACAAGTGGTTAAAAGTTGCGATTAAAGACTTGAACTTAGCATGGTACATCAGCTATCAAGACGAAAAATTGGTGGTAGCTGAAAAACCAGTTCAGGAAGATGTGAGTTTTAGTGGTAATCTAAACGACCTAGTACTGATTGCTGGTCGTAAAGAAGACCCTGACACACTGTTCTTCCAACGTCGCCTTTCAATTGAAGGTGATACTGAGCTTGGCTTAGAAGTGAAAAACTTAATGGACAGTGTCGACTTAGAGCAGTTACCGAAAGCAATGCAAGTCGCTTTGAATCAATTGGCTGATTTTGTTCAGAAAGGAGTTCAAGCGCCTGCACAACCAACCGGAGTAGCGAATGCTTATTCGAACTGAAGCCCCAGCGGACATTCTTACCATTGACCGCTTATTGAAACACGCCTTCCCGACGGAAGCTGAAGCTGAGCTTGTGATGCGTTTGCGCGAAAACAGCAAATTCACGCTTTCCTTAGTCGCGTGTACAGATGAGGGAGAGGTTATAGGCCATGCTTTATTTAGCCCTGTGACCTTAAATGGTGAAGATTTGTCATGGCAAGGGCTAGCGCCATTAGCTGTTCATGAAGATTACCGTCGCCAAGGCATCGCTGCAGAGTTGATCAAAGAAGGTTTTGATTCACTGCGTGATTTTGGCTACCCAGTGTGTGTGGTGTTGGGCGATCCTGATTATTACGCGCGCCAGGGTTTTCAATCATGCGACGAGATGGGCTTTGAATGTGCTTGGGATGTCCCTAAAGGTGCATTTCGAGTCGCAGAGTTGGTCGAAGGTCAATGTGCTGGACGCTCCGGACGCATAGACTATGCGCCAGAGTTCTCTGAACTGTAAATGAAAGAAGCCCACGACTAAGTGGGCTTCTTTCTTATTCACTGAAAACTGAGATAGGGAGGTTAGGATGACTGGTTACTTTTCTTTTTGCCCCAGACCTCTATTTTCGCTTTTTTACTTACCCCTAGCAGGCTAAGTTTTGTGCTTCCCCAGCTACTGTAAGTCATTTCAATCCGTTTTAGCTTGGCTTCTTTTGTACCTGGAAGGCTCCAGGCACGAGTCGACAATCCGCTTGTTAGTACGCCCATAGAGGAAAGCTTTTTCTCACTACCATCTGTCATGACGACTTTTAAACCATTCATGTCTACCGTTCCTTGCACACATTTTAGTTTTATTTTACTGAAGCTTCGGTTTCGGAATAGGCTATTTGGTGTCACGGTATCTGTTTCTGTATGAAAGTTAACGGTTTTCGTTGCAATCAGCTCCCACTCATCGCTGTTATTAGCAAAAACACTCACGCTGGTGGCGGCTACCAGTGTGCAAAGTAGTAGCGTATTTAAGAATTTCATAATGTACCTCATATGTCATACCCAATGTGTGGCCGTTGGCAAAACGCTATGTTCAGGAATATCCAAATCATCTCATTGTGTTCAGGTGTTCCTTGAAGTCCTTTAGGTATAATCGCGATAATTTGATAGGATTGCCCTCGTTCAAATAGGTGACGGAAAATGTCAATTAACGAGAAACAGTATTTACGTGAAATGGGGATCAGCACATGGGAGCTGGTACACCCTGAAAGACTGGAAGGCTATCAATCGCCATTATTGGATTTGCAAAGTTCATGTAAACTCCTATTGGTATCGCCAATATGTCCAGAAAACGAGACGGCATTGATGTTTGAGCGCGTATTAAAAAGCATTAAGCTCACGCTTGATGATGCGCTACACCTAGAGCCTGAGCGCTTATCCATGCTGGGTGAACATCAGCTAGAGTGGGTGTGGTTTGCAGGCTGTGAGGCTGATCAAAGCATCAAGGCAAAGCACCTGACCTCACCACTATTACAAGATATTGATGGTAATAACGAACAGCGCCGCGCATTGTGGCAACAAATCTGTTCGTACTCTTCTTAACGGAGCTAATGCGTGACAATTGAAATTACGCCGATGCGTGCAGAGCACCTCGACCAAGTTTGGCAAATCGAGCAGCAAGCACATTCTCACCCTTGGGCCGAATCTTTGGTTCGTGACTTATCCAGTCGCGGTGCTTGCCATCATGTGATGCTGGAAGGCTCTCAAGTGGTTGGTTACTTCTATGGACAGAATATTGTTGGAGAAGTGACACTATTAAATATTGCAGTAGCGCCTTCTCAACAGGGCAGAGGGCTAGGGCAAAAATTGCTGGACGCGTTTATTGAATACTGTGAACAAGCCAAAGCAGAGAGTGCTTGGTTAGAAGTGCGTGAAAGTAATCACCCAGCTATCCATATTTATGAGCAAGCAGGTTTTAATGAAGTGGACCGTCGTTACAACTATTACCCAGCTAAATCGGGAAATGGTAAGGAAGACGCCATTATCATGAGTTACTTATTTTTGAGTTAGTTTTAGGCCGTTACTAATTACCTCATCAACACTTATGCTTTAAATGCGTATCCGGATTCGAGGCTTTTGAATATGTAATAATAATTTTTTGAATTTTTACATCTCTTTGTGTGGAGCTGGCTT
>NZ_WXWS01000512.1:0-3897 GCF_009904715.1 Vibrio sp. V42_P2S4T144
TCACCTATCTGCTCAAAAAGCCTCGTTTTCATGATAGAAGAATGAAGTGAGTCACTGAACCTAGATGCATTTTCCTGCATCGTAAACCCATTGCTTGTGTAGAAATAAAACGTATGACATTGAATAAACAGCAACTTACATTGAACTGTGATATGGGCGAGAGCTTTGGATCTTGGAGTATGGGCGCAGATGAAGACGTGATGCCCCATGTTGATATGGCGAACATCGCGTGTGGTTTTCATGCCTCCGACCCTAATGTCATGCACGACACCATCACCCTAGCGAATGACAACGATGTTGATATTGGCGCACACCCAGGTTACGCCGACCTACAAGGCTTTGGCAGACGAAGCATAAGCATGACGGGTGATGAAATTACGAACATGGTTATATATCAGGTTGGTGCTTTACAAGCATTATGCCGGGCGCAATACACAGACATCAGTTACATAAAGCCTCATGGCGCTCTATACAACGACATGATGAAAAGTGATGCGATATTTAGAGCGGTAGTTAAGGCGGCAGCACTGTTCAAAGTACCGTTAATGATCCTAGCTTCACAGGAAAACGAAAAATACTTAGAAATCGCAGACGATTATGATGTTCCCTTGCTATTTGAAGCATTTGCAGATCGTTTGTACCAAGATGACGGCTTACTGACTCCTAGAACACAGCCCAATGCCGTGTTAAAAAGCGAGCACGCGATACTTGAGCAAGTCCGGACCTTAGCTGACTCTGGGCGTGTCAAAACCGCTTCAGGCGGTTACATATTATTGGAAGCCGACACAATTTGTGTTCATGGTGACAATGAAGAGTCGATCGCGCTGATCCAAAAGATCCGCCAAAGCCTATACGCTGGAGGAAATTAATGCATAAAGAGAAATTTAATATCTCTTTGATCTCCGAGTGCAGTATTTTCATTAAGTTTGATGAGAGTATTTCTGAAAATGCAGTAGGAGAGCTTGCTCGCAGCATAAGAGAAACTTTCGCTTCAATTGTTATGAACGTTGTCCCCTCCTATCAAACTATTCTCATTGATTACTTACCTTTTCGAATCAACGAAAAGAACTTAGCCAATGAGCTGCAACAAATCGTGAGCCAGTTTGATACTCAATCACTTAAGCTTTCCCAGCCAAATCACATTACTATCCCTGTATATTACTCTGAAGAAACCGCGTTAGATCTATCTCGTTTTAAAATGCGAGGTCTGTCATTAGACGATCTTATTACCCTGCATACGAAAACCGAGTACGCGGTTTCTGCAATTGGCTTTGCTCCAGGCTTTGCATTTCTCTCGGACGTTGATACTCAATTGCACATGGCAAGGCTTGCCACACCAAGAACTCAAGTGCCGGCCGGAAGTGTAGGAATCGCAGACTCTAAAACGGCCGTCTATCCATCAGATAGTCCTGGCGGATGGAACATTATTGGTAAAAGCCCGCTTGCGCTCTTCTCCGACTCTCCTCCTTTTATACCGTTTGAAGTGGGTGACAAGGTCACCTTTAATGCTATTTCAAAACAAGAGTTTATCGATTTAGGAGGCGTACTATGAGTTACGGTGGATTACTGGTGGAAAAGCCAGGACCGCTCTCTTTAGTTCAAGACTTTGGTCGTTTTGGCTTAGCGCATGTCGGTGTGACTCAAGGTGGCCCGGTCGACGACTATGCTTACAGTTGGGCCAACCATTTGCTTGGTAACGTAGTCAATTGCGTTGCGATTGAAATTACTCTGGGTAACGCTTGTTTTATTGCATTGCATAACTGCCACCTTGCTATATGTGGCGGTGATTTAAATGCAAAAATAGATGGTGAACCTATTTCAAATTGGTCTGACTTTACGTTGAAAAAAGGACAGAAGCTTCAGTTCGGAGTCGCAAGGAATGGACTTCGCTCCTACCTAGCGGTTAAAGGTGGATTCAATGTTGCTCAGCACTTAGGAAGCGCATCGACCGTCTTGCGAGAATCTCTAGGTGGTTATGATTCAAATGGTGGCGCTTTGAAAGCTGGTGATATTCTTCCCTTTGTCCCTCATAACTTACCGAAACGTAAACCAAGGCAAATGACGTTTCGCTTTAAGCCAGATTACAACTTACCCATTAAGCTGAGAGTGATTGAAGGCTATCAGAACGAGGACTTTGATGAAGACGCTCGCCAAGCATTTTATAACAAAGCATTCATCATCTCCCCCAATTCGAATCGCATGGGCTACCGTCTTGAGGGCAATAACATTCGTCCACCTTACGAAGGCGTACTATCAGAGGGAATTGCGTTAGGTTCAATTCAAATACCTAGCGATGGTAACCCTATTGTGCTGCTCAACGATCACCAGACTATTGGCGGGTATCCTAAATTTGGCTGCGTAGCTCGTATTGACTTACCTAGACTGGCACAGGCGAAACCCGGACAAAAAGTCAATTTTGTGAAAGGAGATAGAATAGGCTTGCAAGAAGTATGGTGCCAATGGGCTCAGTTTTTTGGGTATTAATACAACCACTGAGCCCAAACACAGCCGATTATGCAGGCATACCATAACGCACTGCTAAAGCTTGTGGATAGCCTCGCTCTTGAGTGAGTTTAATCGCGTACTGCTCGACCTCTTGTTCAGACCACTTTACAGCGACCGGATGCTGTGTTTCCACATTTTGGTTAGGATCGATGTCAAACCAGAATTGAAGCATTTTTTGCGCTGCGAGTAGTGTCGATGACGCTTTTACCACCTCTATTCTCGCGTAGTGGTTATCTTCAAAAGTCACATCTGCCGCTCTGAGTACTGGATCTGTGCCGGGAATTTGCTGAGCGCCAAATAATGCTTTTCCTCCTTTTACAGCAGAGTGATAGTCGGGAATGAACTGTGCCATGTGTTTGATGGCGTTGTTCGTTCGCTCTTCTAACACTTCTTCTCTCCAGCCGTTACGGATCTTCGAGAGTAAAGGCATAGGCAGTTCAGGTTGAGCAGATGAGTTCGTGCTCTCCACTAAACCATCTTCAAACAGCGTGATTCCTTTTGTCATACCATGAAGTTGAAAGTAACCATCGCCATAAGGCGTCAATTGAGCCATTCCTTTATCGGTTCCACGCGGGCCATGAAAAATAACTTCTGGCCATTGTTGTTGACAGTCTGCCCACCTCGTAACGTAAGCGGCTTTAAACTCCACCAACCTGTCTCGCTTGGCACCAACTGTGTTGTCAATTGAGCCTGTTTCAAAGCCACACGCGTTAACCAAGTAGTCGCATGTCATAAGGTAATCGATACCTTCACGTTCATAGCCAAGTTGCCAGTGTTCCCCCATCCAATCGGCTTGCTTGAACGTTGCTTGTGTGAAGACTGAAGCATTAGGAAGCGTATCTAGTGTTAAGTTGGCAATTGCGGCGAGGCGAAAAACACTCCAACCATATTCTTGAACTGCGACAACAGGATACTTTAGCGCTTCAAGATCAGCATGTTGAGCAAAAGGAATACACCACTCATCGAAGTTTGTAGGATGACTTGGTTGAGTACGTTGCGCGAGAGCTTCTAGCTCCGCTTTTGAATACAGTTTGTAGTATTCGCTTGGTTCGCCGAGCACTTTATTACTCTCATCTTTATCAACGAGCGTCTGATAAGCACTTTTCACAACCTCTAATCGCGGAATTAGTGTGGATGGGTCTCCACCATCGGAATGAGGAACCGCGATGATTGTCGGACGAATATTCAGTGAAAGCGGATACAGGCGAACAGTATCAATAGATTGTGCTAACAAGTCTAAGCATTGTTGCTCGGAAATCTCTCGATATAAATTACCACCAGCATGCAAATGACAAATGGGTGGACCATTTACTAGTGATACGCCCTTCTCTATTACGGAAACTTTAAAACCCAGCTCCGCAAAATGAATTGCTGCTGTTGCACCTGCTACAC
>NZ_WXWS01000153.1:0-3875 GCF_009904715.1 Vibrio sp. V42_P2S4T144
ACATCTTCTTGTTGCGCCTGCATCGCGTCGTTGGTTCGATTTGCCGATTCGGCGACTTGAGTCGATAGGTCTTTAATATTCACCGTATTGTTGTTGATCTCTTCAGCGACAAGGCTTTGCTCTTCCGCTGCTGAGGCAATTTGCAAGTTCATATCGGAAATACGCTGAATCGCGTCACGAATGCGTTGTAACGCACTATTTGCTAAACCCGCTTTTTCAACGGCCTCTATAGCACTACCTTTGCTTTGATGCATGGCATTTGCCACAGATGAAGCGCCAGATTGTAGTTGCTCAATCATAGTACGAATCTCTGTTGTCGACTCTTGAGTACGTTGTGCCAGTGTACGTACTTCATCTGCAACAACGGCGAAGCCTCGGCCAGATTCTCCCGCACGTGCAGCCTCGATTGCGGCATTCAACGCGAGTAAGTTCGTTTGGTCCGCAATATCGTTGATGACTTTTAGAATCGTTTCGATATTGGCGGTAGCAGATTCCAACACTTGTACTTCTTCGACTGCAAGGTCAATGCTATCGGAAAGCATGTTTATCGTTTGTGTCGATTCACCAACGATAGAAGACCCCTCAACCGTTGCTTGGTCGGCTTCTTTGGCTGCACTTGCCGCACCTTGCGCATTATTAGCAACCTCTGTCGCGGTGACAGACATCTCATGCATCGCGGTAGCAAGTTGTTCTAGCTCTTGCAGCTGAGTGTGAATTGCGCTTGCCGAGTCTTTTGCGCCCTCAGCGGTGATTTGAGTTCCGTTTAAAATTTGATCAGAAATACGTTTCGACTCAATGATTTGCTGTTGTAAGTTCTCCATGAACGTATTGAAGTTTGTGGCAAGCTCAGAAAACTCTTGGTCAGTATCTGTTTCGAGGCGTTGTGTAAGGTCGCCTTTCCCTGATGCTACATCTTTAATCGCATTGTTTAGCGTGTCCAAAGGACGCATGAGAGTGCGAATCAACAGAGTTAGGGCGATAATAGATGCAATCACGGCAATGATTGAATAAATAATAGCGTTGTTACGAAGCTCTCCTACGGCAGAATAGGCAACAGCTTCATCGATCACCGAACCTACGTACCAGTTCTCGCCAGGAATGTGAGTCAGGTTAACCATGTAGCGGTTGCCATCAATCTCAACATGTTGTGCTGATTGCGTAAGTTCGATTTGCGGGAGGTAGCTACCGACCTTCTCGCCGTTATACTTACTTTGAGGGTGAGCAATGGTTGTGCCATCAGCGGTGATCAGAAATAAGTAACCAGCATCAAACAGATTCACTTGGTTGACCAGATCAGAAAGGGTAGTTAATTCGAGGTCATAAAACATACCGGCTAAAAACTGGCCATTTTCTTTTACTGGTGTACCAACAGAGATGATAACGTTTTTCGAAGAGGCATCGACGTACGGATCGGTTACGACCAAATCGCCTTTGCTCTTAGCTGCAATAAACCAAGGACGCTGACGTGGGTCGTAGTCTGGACCCGCATCCCAGCCGTCGTCATTTTCAATCACAAAGCCATTACTTTCATAACCAAAACCGATGGCAAGGAAGCTGCTTTTTGGCGTCGGTCTTTCAAGTATGTTTTGAACATAGCTATGTGAACTGGGATCAAGCTCAATCACTTCAGTAATGGAGCGAGCGAGATCCTTCTTTGCATTCATTTCTGATTGCACAGTGTTACCAACACTGGTCAATATCTCGTTGACACTTGAGTCGATTTGCTCCTGAGTTTGGGAGCGGATGGTCATAACTTGTTGTGTCGACAATAACGACACGGTAATTAGCAGCAAAAATGAAGAGGCTGTGACAACCTTATGTCTGAATTTCATGAGCTTTCCTCTGATTCTCCCGGTTGGTTCCACTTTGCTTTCGCCTCTTTTAAACCGAGCGAATTGGGCATAAAGAGAAACCTATTGTGTTTGGTTATATTTTTATCGACATCTTTGTCAAAAACATGAACTCATTTGTCGTCTTTTTTAACTAAATTTAAACAAACCGACAATTTACGTTAAAACTTGTGAGTGTGATCATGTTTGTGAGCTCAATTAATGAAATCGTCATAATGAAAAGAATTGCTTAACAAACAGTGGCATTAACTGGCTTTACAGGTGAGGTGATGAAAATTTTGTTGGTGCTGAAAGGTGTTTTGTTGAAGTTTTGTCTTTGTAAATTATGAGCTTTTTACTAAAAGCCTAATGTGGACGGAGTTTTAGGTATAAAAAAGGCCCCGACGATGCGGAGCCTTTGTTTATTGACGTCTCGATTTTAGAAAATAAGATGAGCAACGCCAGCAATCACAGGTAATGTGATTAACGTACGTAAAATGAAGATTACGAAGAGCTCTACAATGTTTACTGGAATTTTGCTGCCTAACAGTAGGGCACCTACTTCCGACATGTAGATAAGCTGAGTTACTGACATTGCTGCAATAACAAAACGTGTCATTTCGTTATCGATTGAGGCCGCTAAAATTGCTGGAATAAACATATCCGCAAAGCCAACAACGATTGTCTGTGATGCTGCAACAGCTTCAGGGACTTGCAGTAGCTCTAGGTATGGGATAAACGGTTGACCCAGAATTGCAAATACAGGCGTGTATTCTGCAATCACCAATGCAACGGTACCAAGACCCATCACTACAGGTAATACGCCAAATACCATGTCGACTGCGTTGTGTACGCCTTCTTTAAATACAGACTGAACCGATGTGACTTGACCAGCACGCTTAAGAGCTAGATCCATACCCCAAGAGAATGTGGTGTGGCCTTCTGGCACTGCATCTGCGTCTTTATCTGGGTTGCTGCCGTCAATGTAGCGATCTTTCTTCAGACTAAGCGGAGGCAGGCGAGGAATGATAATCGCAGCTACGATACCAGCTAGACAGATAGCGCCGTAGAAAGGCAAAAATAAGTGCTCTAGTTTTACCTGAGCGATAACAACTAAGCTAAACGTGATCGATACTGCTGAGAAAGTGGTCCCGACAACAGCCGCTTCACGCTGAGTATAGAACTTATTTTCGTATTGCTTGCTGGTTAGCAAGATACCAACACTTCCGTCGCCTAGCCAAGATGCCATACAGTCAATTGCACTGCGGCCAGGTAGGTTGAATACCGGACGTATTATTTTACTGAGTAACGCACCAAATAGCTCCAGAAGACCGAAGTTCAAAAGAAGCGGAAGCAGTAAACCCGCGAAAATGAAAACGGCAAACAGAGTAGGTAGAAGACCAGTAAGAACAAGCCCGCCAGTGTTCTCTTCCCAAATTGCTTTTGGACCCACTTGGAAGAACGTCATTAACACGGCAGCGCCGCCGATTAAACGAACAACGAGCCAAAGTGGAGATGGGTTGAAGAGACCGTTTAAAAAACCATTACGTAAAATTGCAGCTGGCTTAAAAATTTTGCAAAGAACAGAAGCAACGGCCATGAAAGCGATGATACTGGTGACGATAGCAATCAAGGTATCGCCTAACACCGCTGGGATGACTTTTGCCATCACGGCAACGGGAATGGTTAGGCCGCCATCGTAAGAGATCGGAGCCATAAAGAGTAGAAGACCAATTAGGGAAGGGATGAAAAACATCCAAAAGTTGCCCTTAGGAGCTTCAGTAGCATTAGTGGTGTTATGCATAGTTGTCTCGTGTTACTACTAGTCAATACTTGCCATTTCCATGACATAAATATTCACTAAACATCCGTATTTAATCACAGTTTTGCGGAGGGTACCCGCAAACTGCATCCATTGCAATACTATTCATTAAATACATCTAGTTATTCAGCCGATTTGTCGGGTAATTGGTCAAATAACGTCTAAGTGTATGCGAATATGTTGCTTGTGTTAGAAAATTGTAGCACGAGAGGCGAATTGCGCAG
>NZ_WXWS01000485.1:0-3862 GCF_009904715.1 Vibrio sp. V42_P2S4T144
GATTTATAGTGTTTTTATGAAGCTCGGATTATAAGAACATTATTACGATTAATAAATGATAATGAGATTAATTATCAAATGTGTTTTTGCGATGGCTTGTAAAGTTTTTTATCCATTCGTGGAAACTGCGATGAGTATCGTTAGCTTACATAAAACAAAAAGCCCAGCATCATGGACGCTGAGCTTATTGGCTTTAAACAAGATAGTGCGAGCACTGTTGCTCCTTTTGAGCTAATCAGGCGCCTACTTGGTAGGAATTACTGAGTTTCTAACGGTATCTGTCCGGTGGTCAGCGGCTCGGCATCGAATTCAGTGAGGCCTTCAATATAGCTTTCGACTGCTTGCTCTAAAGCATTATCACCTTGGTTAAAATAGGCAAGGTGGAAAATTGCATCGCCTTCGTTCACCAATGGTAATGTTTGTTGACCGATAACCAAACCACGCTTCGGGGCTTTTAGTTCTATCTCATCATGACCAAGAGGAGAGCTAATATAAGCGAGCGTTTCCCCCTGTTCTACTTTGTCTCCCAGATTAACGACAGTACGCAAAATGCCGTTACCTGACGCGCGAACCCAGCTGGTGGACTTCGCTATGATAGGCTCAGGCAGCTTTTTCCTGCTCGCACGCAACATACCAATGGCTTGCATTACGCGCCGAACCCCGAGTACACCAGCGCTTATCGAAAGTGGATCAAAACGCAATGCTTCGCCAGCTTCGTAGGTGAGCACTGGAATATCGCATTTTTCTGCTTCACTGCGTAAAGAGCCATCACGCAATGCTGAATCAACAATCACTGGCGTCGAAAATGCTTGAGCAATACGTAGAGTTTCTGGGTTGCTTAAGTTTGCGCGAATCTGTGGCAAGTTCGTGCGATGAATTGCCCCTGTGTGTAGATCCAAAATGTAGTCACAACGCTTGGCAATGTTGTTAAAGAACCCGTGTGCCATACGAGATGCAAGTGCGCCTTTTTCACTGCCAGGAAAGCAACGGTTGAGATCTCGTCGGTCGGGCAAGTAACGAGATTTATGGATGAAACCAAAAACGTTAACGATAGGTACTGCAATGACAGTGCCTTTCAGTTTTTGTGGATCCAGTTGGTTAATGATCTGACGAACGATTTCTACGCCATTAAGCTCATCACCATGGATAGCAGCATTCACCATTAACACTGGTCCTTCTTGTTTCCCATGGATGATTTCCACAGGAATAGATAAAGGCGAATGTGTATATAGCTTCGCTGCTTCAAATTCGATCTCTAATCGTTGTCCTGGTTGTATTTGATGTCCTAAGAGCTCAAACACTTTGCTTTTTTTACTTCTGGCCATAAACCATCTCTGTCAAATGCGTCACCAGCAATGTAACAATTGCTGCAAAATCGCACTAATCATTCTCATTAAGGACACGACAAATTACTTTAATCGTCATGCGTGAAATTTTGGTGTGTGTGAAGTTTTTGTTTTCAATATGATCTTTTCTATCAGTTTAATACATAACAAGACATAGAGATGAGAGCGCAATAATAGCCTTAAAAAATGTGACTGTATTAAAAATAATACTGTTCATGGAGGACAAAAAAACGGACTTTTAACCCTACTTTTTATCCGATAATATCCGCGCCGAATTTGAGGTTTCACACTTTATAACTAGAGGTTTTGATGAAAAAGGCAATTGCTAAAATTGGTGCATTGACTGCGGTAGCAGTTTCACTTTCAGGTTGCGTAGGTAGTAATGCCGTGACAGGTTATGTCATGGGATTTAACTTGAAAGCTGTTGACAACCGTTACGCTCGAGGTGGCCTAAATATGCTTTTGGCGCCTGTTTATGGTGTCGCGATCGCAGCGGATTATATCGTGTTTAACTCTCTAGAATTTTGGACGGGTAAGAACCCGTTAAATGGTAAGCCACATATCTTCGATACAAAGGTAGATACTTACATTGATGTCAATCACCAGTTAGATAAGTCGTTAACGACGGCACCAATCGCACCATTAGCGGATAACCGTGTCATTGAGCGGGGGCGAATGCAGCAAATCGATGAGAACACTGTTCAAATGGATATTACTTACAGTAACGGTGAAAAGGCGACACTCATGGGTGTACGCGATGGTGAGTTTGTTACTTACTACATTGATGGTGAAGTTGTTGCACAAACCTCGATGGATGAATTAGCCGCTTACGCGCAAAACCGTGTGTAGTTGGGTTCAACTAAACCAAAAAAAGGGTGCCGTATGGCACCCTTTGTCGTTTTTCGTGATTGAATTATGCTTTCTCTGGAATCGCTTCTAAAAGCGCGACCATCTGCTCCCAGTACAACTGAACAGTATCAATCTTCACTTTCTCATCTGGTGAGTGAGGGAATTTTATTGTTGGACCGAAAGAAACCATATCCATATGTGGGTATGGTTCTTTAAATAGGCCACACTCAAGACCAGCATGGATGACCATGATGTTCGGCTTATGACCGTAAATGCCTTCATACATATCACGGAAAATTGCCATGATCTCGGAATCTGCATCTGGCTTCCAGCCAGGGTAAGCGCCTGAGAACTGAATTTGTGCGCCTGCTAGCTCAGTAATCGAGCGCAGCATGCTTTCCACTTGGCTACGGCCAGAGTCAATGAGAGAACGAATCAAGCAAAGCACGGTGACTTTATTTTCTTCTGTGCTGATCACACCAACGTTTAGAGAAGTTTCAACAACGCCTTCCACCTCATCACTCATACGGATTACGCCGTTTGGACAAGCGTTAAGTGCCGCAATGAATCGTTGCTGATCGGCGATTGAAAATACTTGCGCGTCAGTCGTAATCACTTCATTAAAGGTTACGATACCTGTTTCGATTTTACCCAATTCAGTTTTAAGCAGCTCAGTGTAGTGGTTGAACAGCTCAGCAAGCTTGTCTTGGTTTTCGACAGGAAGCGCGACAGTAACAAACGCTTCGCGAGGGATTGCATTACGTAAGCTACCACCACGGAATTCGACTAAACGTAAATCAAGCTCTTGAGCATGACCGGCAAGGAAACGACCAAGTAATTTGTTGGCATTACCGCGACCTGTGTGAATGTCACAACCTGAGTGACCACCTTTTAGGCCTTTCAGCGTCAGTTGGCGTGTTACAAAACCTGCAGGCGTTGATTCTCGAGAAATATCGAAAGTCATGGTGCCATCAACGCCACCTGCACAACCCATGTAGACTTCGCCTTCTTGCTCAGAGTCTGTATTTAGAAGAATCTCACCCTCTAACCAACCAGCTTCAAGGCCAAATGCGCCAGTCATGCCTGCTTCTTCATCAATCGTCAGCAGAACTTCGAGTGGACCGTGCTTAATATCTTTAGATGCCAATACAGCAAGGCAAGAAGCCATAC
This sequence comes from Vibrio sp. V42_P2S4T144, assembly GCF_009904715.1. Taxonomy (NCBI): domain Bacteria; kingdom Pseudomonadati; phylum Pseudomonadota; class Gammaproteobacteria; order Vibrionales; family Vibrionaceae; genus Vibrio; species Vibrio sp. V42_P2S4T144. The sequence goes on from NZ_WXWS01000485.1 coordinate 3,366, forward strand.
CAATACCGTTATCTGCACCAAGCGTCGTGCCTTTCGCAGTTACCCATTCGCCATCGATGTAAGGTTGGATTGGATCTTTGGTGAAGTCGTGTTCAGTGTCTTCGTTTTTCTGCGGCACCATGTCGATGTGTGCTTGAAGTACAACAGCCTTCTTATTTTCCATTCCTGGTGTCGCGGGCTTTTTGATGAACACGTTACCGGTTGGATCACGGCGAACGTCAAAGCCTTGCTCTGTTGCCCAGTTGATAATGTACTGTGCTAATGCTTCTTCATGTTTCGATGGATGAGGGATAGAACAAATCTTATCGAAAAACTGCCAAAGTGGAGCAGGTGATAAGGTACTGATCTCAGAATGGAACTCAGACACGGAGGACTCCTTTTGATGTGCTTTGCCAAATATATACCGTAAAAATATTGTCAAGGTAGCATTAAATGCTAGACGATTTGGCCTTCAAATTGCCGTTAGCATACCACCAGATAAGGAGTACGAGTAGTCG
>NZ_WXWS01000318.1:0-3860 GCF_009904715.1 Vibrio sp. V42_P2S4T144
ACCATCCAGAAGCAGTCGGCATTGCAATGGACAAGGTTTCTGCATTCCTTGAAACACACTTAAAATAATCTAATAAGTTAGAAGCGTTTTGTAGAGTTGCAAAGCGCTTATTTTTAACAGCGTAAGATGTAGTTCGAAGCGAGTAGGTCGGTAAATCTTCGTGCGAATAACCTCATCTACAGGCTATTGACTAAATACCACTGCCAAATACTGTTTAAGACAATGTACACTGAAACCTAATTAAAGGCGTTAGATAGGAATGAAGTTTAATTTATGCGCAAATCAGATAAGAAGGTCGAGAATCTAATTAGAGAAGTGTTGACCGAAGTTTGTGAAGATACGCTAAAAGGCTACGATGGCTTTCTTTGGGTGACTCATACCGTCAAATTCTCTTCTTTTCCACAAAGCTTAGAAATAGTCTGCGTATTCGAAACGAAGCAAGATCGAGCTAACTTTTTTGAAGTAGAGGGCCGCCAGCATGTTTCCACAACTATTCAAAAGGCATTTAATAAGGCAGGAGTGCAACTAAAGAACGTCAGTAAGCAAATCAGTTACGATACAAAACAAAAGTGTTAGTGCGGGCAGCAATGGTCCGTAATAAAATGGTGCTTGGCTACCTTGCTATAAAAATGCAAAGGGCACTGGATGGGCAATGAAGCTTCAGCTCACTTAGATATACATCGGTGTAACTACGAGTTATGGATTGTGAATACGGTTGGTTTTCTAATGTTGCTTTAAGAGGCCATGATTAGTCGTTTACAATGAGTAAAGTACAAACTTCTGCATGGTGGATATCCGCAGAAAATTATTGAAAAGAAAGGCTCTAGCTGGAGCGGTCTATCATTTTCTTTGGGTTACCTCGACTATGAATAGCTTAATTGCTATGTTTCGCAAAATATATGGAGAATCTCCTGCGCGTTATTTTTCTAGATGCCGTGCAGAATAATGTGTTGACCGGCTGAGGGAAAAATGAAAACCAAAATAATAATGTCTTTTCTACTCGCTACATTGTGTGTCAGTGCCAGCGCCAGTACGAATGAGCCGAAATACCATTCTGCGCTAACAATCAAAACGGCATTCAGTGAAGACAGAGACAAGCCAGTAGAAGTCTATTATTGGTATCCCACAACGAACGAAAAAAACAATTTCACGTTTGGTAGGGGGAACATTTTTAAATCAGTCGAAACGCAGTTAGATGCCCCTTTAGCAAGTGGAAAATTTCCCGTTGTGCTTTTGTCGCAGGGCGGAACACGGTCAGCGTTTTCCCACAGTGGTTGGATAGCCTCGAGCCTGGCGCAACAAGGTTATGTCGTTGTGGTACCAAAGCCTCCTGCACCGAACGAAATCAATGCAGAAATGGCTGTTGATGAAATCACATTCAGAACCAGTGATTTGGTGCTTGGGCTGAACGAATTAAGTTCGGTCGGGATACTGTCCGGAGGCGTAGATACTGATGCAGTGCAGGGGGTCGGCTTTTTTCTGGGCGGCACATCTATGCTGATGCTCTCCGGAGCGCAAATAAGCCCGGAGAAATATCGAACATCGTGTCACAACGCCACCAATGTAGACTGTCATTGGTTACGTGAAAATAACGTTGATATTACCAGCATCCCGGATCAAAAATTCCCCCGATTTCAGTCTGAAAACAAACTGAAATCGGTCGTCGTTATCAACCCTGAGCTAACGAAAACTTTTGTCCCTGAAACTCTGGCCTTGATGAACAATGCTATCACTGTGGTGACGCTTTCTGATCGGCTACATCCCGCACTGACACCAGCCGAATCACTTGTTGATCTTCCCAATGTGACGTTTCAAGAGATTCCTAGTGCGAGTCAGTTTAGTGCGTTCGCAGAATGTACTGAGCGTGGCATTAAAATTCTCGCATCAGAAGGGGAGGAAGCACTTTGCCAGGAGCGTGACGAGGTTTCCAGAAAGGACAATCATCAGCACATTTTGGATGTAATTCTGGCCAGGTTAACAAAGTCATAAGAGTGCAACAATGAGGAGCTTTCTTACACATTGTGTGCTTGGACCAGCAAAGCGAGAAGTAAGTTTTTGCAGGCTTATCCTTTCACCATAGTGCAAGGCCTACTAGTGACCGTGTTATTTGCTCTAACTAAGTACTTGTACCAACATTTTGAAACTTAGAAGAACACACAAAATACCAACGATTTTCTTAAGAACTTTATTTGGGAAATACTCTGCACAACGCACGCCGAGGCTAGTAGTTAAGTAGCTACTAATGGAGAAGCTGAGCATTGCAGGAAGGTATATGTATCCTAATACTAAGTTGTTCCAATCTGTGTTTCCCCATCCGTTTAACATGTAACCGAGGCTTCCTGACAGCGCGATAGGGAAACCTATCGCAGCAGAGGTACCAATAGCACGTTTTACCTCAAAATTTTGCTGGACAAGATAGGGGATGATCAACCCCGCACCGCTTATAGAGACAAGTGCTGATACAGAGCCAATCACCGAGCCTACAGTGATATTACCGATAGCCCCATGTGGGTTCGGATTGTACTCATTTTCAGTGTTGAGAAACATCTTATAAGCAACATACAACATGAATACGCTGAAAAAGCCTGCCAGATAGACTCCTTGTAGATACGATGCTACGAATGTGGCGCAAAATGTTCCGACTAGAACTCCGCTCAACATTTTTCCTACCATAGTCGAGTCTACATTCTCTTTTTTGTAGTGAGCGCGCATGCTGCCCAATGTTGTAATAATCATCGAAGCCATTGATGTCCCTAACGCAAGATGCACTACTTCCGTATCAGCTATTCCCTGTAGTGAAAATAGAAACGCAAAAATAGGGACGGCCATTCCACCACCACCCACACCAACGAGTCCAGCGAGAAAGCCAATGCCCAAGCCTGCTGTAATGTAATAGATAATAAAGATAGGTTCGTTCATGATGGTTCTGCCTTCGATAAAATGATCGTTGCTAAAATGTTACTCGAACGCTAACTTGCTATGGTAACGTTAAGAGGACAGAAAATAATGAATAATGGCCAAAATGGAATTGAGTAAATAAAGTGACAAACTCTGATTACAGCGAATGGAAAAATGGCGCCGCACTGATCGTTAAGGAGTGGCAGCATGAAAGGAGCGACTTCAACCATTTGGATCAACGGCCACATAATTGGCACAGTCATCATCGAGGCCAGTTACTGTGTATAGATGAAGGGCTAATTCAGGTCAAAACCGATGAAGGAACGTGGATACTACCACCTCACCGAGCTGGTTGGATCCCCCCGGGTGCGATGCACAGTGTTTATTTTTGTGGTTCTCTGAAAGGTCGTTCATTACTGTTTACTCCAGAGAGTTGTGAGCGGTTTCCAATGAGACCTTGTGTGATCCAACTTAGCGATGTGTTGAAAGCCCTATCGGTTAGAGCATCGATATGGAGTAAAACAGACGATCTATCCATACAGTCTTTACGTATTCTTGCCGTAATATCCGATGAAATCGTCAATAGCCCTCATGAGTCACTCCACATCCCACTGCCCAGTGATCCGAGACTGCAAAAAGTTACTCAAGCAATTTTAATAGACCCAAACAGCAAGCATTCTGTAGAGCATTGGGCCAATATTGGGGCAGTCTCATCTCGGACGTTAAGACGATTGATTCGAAGTGAGTTAAACATGAGTTTTAGTGAATGGCGGCAACAAGTACTGCTAATACATTCATTAGAAATGATAGCTCGAGGGGAATCGGTGGGAGATATTGCACATGCTTTAGGTTATTCGACGCCCAGTAACTTTATTGCGATGTTTCGTCGGGTCTATGGCGATTCACCCACGCGTTACTTTTCTAATCGCGGAATATAATTTCCGTGCTCGCATGCTCATGAT
>NZ_WXWS01000152.1:0-3847 GCF_009904715.1 Vibrio sp. V42_P2S4T144
AGGATAGGCAGTGACGGAAAAAAATATGTCGGAATGCTAGGAAACCTCAATAAAAGTAAGAAAGCGACGGACGATTTGACAACCTATCTGAATGAAACGATAAGTAAAATTGAAAATGAATTATTAGGAAAAGAAGATAACTTTGACGAATCCGACACTAATAATGTTGAGCGAATTAGAAAACTTTAATGCTATATCTGTTCATTTTCAATTGAGCATTCTTATTTCGCTTTTTGAGAGGGGGGCGGCACACAAGGTTAGTACTCAGTGGGAATTTACCCCCGTAATACAGATTCGGGGGTTTGACCTCCCGCCGCACGTCGCGCAATCGTCCTAGCCCGTCCTCACTTGCTCCGCGCGTCCGTCGGAGAGAACCCAGAAAAGAAGAATAAGCATTGCTCGACACTCGCAAAGCTTTGATGTTGTGAGTATGCAGCGTTCCGGTAGGTTAACGCGCCTTTGGTGTGGATAGTCTCTGCAAGGCTGGTCTAGCAGGAAGGAGGGCGGCTGCATCCAAGTGGCTTTGGGCTGCTAACCGCGCCGATTAAGTGATGAGGCTAGGTTTTGCTGTGGTGGGCGGCTTGGTGCCTCGTCGTCGCTCCGCAACTCCTTATCCCTGCGGGGCTGGCACCGTGCCTTTAATTGAAGTAGTCGACCAGTTTGCCTAGGAGGTATCTCGCAAGGTCATACACGAGCACCACAATGACTGCGTTCACTATCGAGAGATGATCAAACAGCTCGATGATTTCAACCAGCTGTCCATGCGTTACGTATTCATTCATTAGGTTTCGTCTCCACTAAACAAACCGCCAACGGGTTTGAGTTCAATATCTTGCTCTTGCCGTTGTGCATATTGCTCATACGGCGAACACGTGACATAGAAGTTGGATGCGCCGTGGGACAGCTGGACGAGACAATCGTCCAGATATTCCATCTTGACGCCCAACTTGTTTAGGAATCCGTCATCGAGGTAAGTCACACCGCGCGGTGTGACAACCTCAAAATGCACGTTGACGTGTATCGAGGTGGCTTTGTGCCAACGTTCCACCGCAGAGACATAGATACTTTCTGAGTTCGCCAGTGGGAACCAAGCAGGAACGGTGCCTACGTCATGATAAGACTCATTCCCGCAACCAGAACCCGTACAGCCAGAACCACTAGAACCCATGACAGAACCAGGCGAACCACTTTGACCAGGACGAGCTTGAACTTGCGAAGTCGAAACGCCACCTTGCTGCGAAGTTTGATGAAGCTGCGTTCCTTCCGCAGTTGTCGTCTCAGAATCAGAAACCATACCAATAAGCGCATAAACTAAGTACCCAAATGAAAGCACGACCAGTGCCATAGCTGCTAAGAATTTCGGGTTAAGAAAGATGTTCTTTCCAAGCCCCGACTTGGTGATTTGCCCCGTGACAGTCGAGGCGTAGAGGAGGTGGACATCAAGCGGCACCTTGAGGTTATAAACCACATCGTCTTTGCTTGGTTTGGTGACCGTTCGAGTTGGGTCATGCTCCAAGATGCGCGGTTTCCGGTTGGAAAAGAAGATCCCATCTTTACCCTTATGTTGCTTGGCCAACTCCGCAACACCTTTTAACTCTTTCGGGATTTGGGCAAAGTCAGGCGTGAGCAACACAATGTCCCAGTTGTAGTGCCGGTGCTCCATAAAGGCGTTGTTAAAGTTCTCTGGATAGATGATGCGTCCTTGCTCATCAAAGCGTGTGCGTTGGCAATCGTCTATCTCGCCATTGTCCAAACTGGATGTATCAATCGTTAGCCAACGAGAGTGAAACAGCTCAGAGAATCCCTCCGGTAAGTGGGGCTCAAAGTCAGTGAAAGGGCGCTTGTGTATGTTCGCCATTTTAAAACCTGCATTGACCGAGAAGATTTGCTGACACTCATCAATGAGGATGAACGCCCCAATGGGCGCCCAACAGAAAAAGTATTTCCAAAGCTCGAAGCCTTCAGGATTGCGAGAGCTAATGCGAATGAGCCGAGCCGTATCAGGAAACTTCTCACCAAGGCGTTGTTCAATCACTTCAAGTGGCTGCATGCCATGAATGTTGGTAATGCAAATTCGACCTTCACGCAGTGCAGGCAGTAAGTCAAACCACACGGCGCAAGCCGATTTGTAAGAGCCACCGTGACCGTATCGAAATGAAGTAGCCATTCAATCACCAGTTAAAGAAACGCATAACTAAAGACGTAGCGAACGCATCAAAGATGACACGTAATCCAGAGGTGACGCCGTATTCGGTCAAGATATAACGGACGTCAGAGGGAAGTGCATTAAAGCGGTCTTCGACAAGCGTATAGACGCCATACTCTTCGAGCAGCAGCTGCGCAATCTTGAGTGCGATTTGTATCGAGGCAATCTTGATATCGAGCCATACTGAGATAAGCCACATCGCGCCGTATTCAAACGCGTTCTTTATCCATTCAATCGCCACATCAAAGAAGTCGAGAAAGGTTTGCCCAATGTTGGCAATAAACTCTAATGCTGAGTAGATGTATTCCATGTTATTTACTCCGATTACCAAACAGAACCCAAAGGGCGATTAAGGCACAAATGAACAGCACGACAGGGCGCACGTAGCCCGATACCGCATCAAAACGCTGTAGTCCTGATTCAACGGTTGCGCCTTTGATGTTAAAAGACTTGTCGCTTAATGTGCCGTTGTTGAAGTTGGTGCCGATAGTGATTAAGCCTTTAATATCGTCCACATAGCCTTGAATGGATTCGGCTTTTTCATCTATCGTGGTTTGCAGGTTGGCAAAGTCTTCTGCCGTGAAGATTTCGCCAGTGATAGCGGTGCCCGTAGGTGTGCCAAACTCTGAGCCAGTCAATAGACCCTCAATCGCATTTAAGCTGCTATCGAGTTCGCCCACAGAATCACCAAGCCCTTTTAAATCGTCACGAATGCCAATAGTGGCGTTGGTATTGTTGTTCACCGCCGTAGTGATATCGCCGTTGGCCTGTTGGATGAGCGCCTTGGTGTTGTTATAAATCTTGTTGTCATTGATTTGCTGCTCTTGAATGGCTTGGGTGTTATCGACCAAAGAGCCTTTCACATCAATGACCGCATTGGTGATGTCCGCGTGTGACTGGTTGATATCGACGTTAAGATCATGAATGCCTTTGTTCACATCCACGTTAAGCCCTTTAATGGCAGAAAGGACTGCCGTGTCTGTCGATTCATCCGTGTCAGGATCTTCTACGTCCGGTTTATCATCAACGACACCGGGATTGACCGTGTTGGTTGAATCATCGGGTAGGACACTTGGGTCTTCAATCTCGCCTGTTGGGTCGTCAGGGTCATGGGTTGGGTCTTCTGGCGTATCCGGTGGAATGATTGGCTCGTCTGGCCCATTCACGCCCCAGAAAAGTGTGCCACCTTCACACTGACGTCCAGTGTAAGCAAAGCGCAGAGAGCATTGAGAGTCGGGCGTGTACTGTCCATCAGGAACGCCAGTACAAATAATGGTGGATTCGTTTTTGGTCATTTCGCATCGAGTGGCACCGTAGTCACCGTAACACGCGCCCGTCACCAGTTCGCCGTAGACAGCAGGGTGCCAATACAATTTCACCGTATCGCCAATGGACTGTTTGAACTGACAAGCATCCATGCATGAGCCATCAGGATTCTCTCCATACTCACAAGCAGGAACGATGGGTTCACACGACACGACGTACTCGTCTTCTACTTTTTCATAGTCAGGTGGACATTGAGCTGAATTTTGAAAGAATCCGGCAGCATGATAAAGAGGCCAAGAAGGACTGGTTGTGTGACACATAATATCTACAACGTATTTGCCATGCCTCAAATAACAGGACTTAGTAGAAAAATCC
>NZ_WXWS01000158.1:0-3825 GCF_009904715.1 Vibrio sp. V42_P2S4T144
GATATGAAGTGGTTCTTTATTTTACTTAGCTTTTGCTGCTTTAGTGTGTTTGGTGGAGAAAACACCAGAGAAGATGAATTAAGTCACTTTGACACGCCGTTTCTCATCGGAGACTGGTATTTGATGAACCCAAACCCCGAAGAGTCGGCTGAAAACTTTCGTGCGATCAAACTCTCATTAGGTTCTGACTACAGCTTTTCTATTGATATTCAAAAGAAAGACTATTCCGTTGACCATTGGGAAGGGCTGTATAACGCAAATGAAGACACCATCGTTCTTGGTTTAAACACCGACGAGCCTCAAATTTATGCCTATCGCAACAACCATAATACGCTTGATCTTAATGGTGTAACGTTCACTAAAGGATTATCTAATTCACTTGCAGGTATTTGGTCTAGCTCTCACGTATCTGGCGACGGTCTTGTGGCCAACAACATTAATCAGATGGATTTGATACTTCAACCTGATTTCGTGTTCATGTTTAGGGTTTCGAACGAAGAAGGGGATGAGTCCATCAAACAAGGTGTGTTTTACACAGAAGATGAGTTTTTGGTTCTGCTGTATGAAAATGGCGAGCATGGAACCACGTATAAGCTCAACAAGAATGAGCTAACGATCGAAGATTCCAATGGTGATATGTACGCCGTACTCAATAGAGTTACGCCATGATGCCTTTAACATGCGCCAAATTACGCGTGCGTACGGTAAGTCATTAATGTTGTTTAAATGTTAATCAAAAAACGGAGCTAGAGCACTAAAAGCTCCGTTTTTTGATGGAAAGACTTGTATTCTGATACCACAACCCCTACAAATAGCTTATATAGTGATACCAGAAATGCATTTTTGATCATGCAGTCTGGTATTTTTGTTGTTCGACATACAAGGATTTATGCTCATGTCTCAAGCTCCCCTGGCCAAATATCGTAAAGATTATAAAGAGCCATCTCATGCGATTACTGATATCGATCTTACTTTTGATCTATATGACAATGACTCAATCGTTACGGCGGTATCAAAAGTTGCTCAAAAAGGCGATACAACAACGCTAGAACTCGATGGCGAAGGGCTTGAGCTACGCGCTGTAAAAGTAAATGGTGAGGATTGGGCTCATCACGAGGTGAAGGAGTCATCGCTGGTACTGACCGATCTTCCATCCGAGTTTGAACTTGAAATCGTCACCAAAATTGATCCTGAAGCGAATACAGCACTCGAAGGTTTGTACAAATCAGGCGGCGCATTTTGTACTCAGTGTGAGGCTGAGGGCTTCCGCCGTATCACGTACTATCTAGACCGTCCGGATGTTCTAGCAAAATACACAACAAAAGTGATCGCAGATAAAGCGGCTTACCCATATTTGCTGAGCAATGGTAACCGAATTGCAGAAGGTGATGCAGAGAACGGTCGTCATTGGGTTCAATGGCAGGATCCGCATCCAAAACCAGCTTACTTGTTCGCCCTTGTTGCAGGCGACTTTGATGTATTGCGTGACAAATATACAACGATGTCAGGTCGCAGTGTTGATTTAGAAATCTTTGTTGATAAAGGTAACCTAGATCGTGCAGGCCATGCGATGACATCTTTGATCAACTCGATGAAGTGGGATGAGAAACGCTTTGGCCTGGAATACGATCTGGATATTTACATGATCGTTGCTGTTGATTTCTTCAACATGGGTGCAATGGAAAACAAAGGCTTGAACATTTTTAACTCAAAATATGTGCTGGCGAACGATCAAACTGCGACAGATCGTGATTATTTAGGCATCGAAGCTGTGATCGGTCATGAGTACTTCCACAATTGGACTGGAAACCGTGTCACTTGTCGTGACTGGTTCCAACTAAGTCTAAAAGAAGGCTTAACCGTATTCCGTGACCAAGAATTCTCTTCTGACTTAGGCTCTCGTGCTGATAACCGTATTGATAACGTACGTATTATTCGTGGTCCTCAATTTGCGGAAGATGCAAGCCCAATGTCTCACCCGATTCGTCCTGACAAAGTCATTGAGATGAATAACTTCTACACGCTAACGGTGTATGAAAAGGGCAGCGAAGTTATTCGTATGTACCATACACTCCTTGGCGAAGAGGGCTTCCAAAGAGGAATGAAACTTTATTTTGAACGTCACGATGGTACCGCCGCGACGTGTGAAGACTTTGTTTCTGCAATGGAAGATGCCACCGGTGTTGATTTAAAACAGTTCCGTCTGTGGTACAGCCAATCGGGTACACCAACGCTGCGCGTAAATAGCGAATACAACGCTGATGCAAAAACTTACGCACTAACGGTAGAGCAATTTACGGAGCCGACGCAAGACCAAGCAGAAAAACAAGCGCTGCATATCCCGTTCGATATCGAGTTGTATGATTCGAAAGGTCAAGTTATCCCATTGATGAGTAACGGTGAATCTGTTCATAACGTGCTGGATATTAAACAAGATAAGCAAACGTTCGTATTTGAAAATGTCGAAGAACAGCCAGTGCCATCTTTGTTGCGTGAATTCTCGGCACCAGTCAAATTAGAATACGATTACAGCGATGACGAGTTAGTCTTCTTGATGAAGCACGCAACGAACGATTTTGCTCGATGGGACGCTAGCCAAATGCTATTGGCTAAATACATTCGTCAGAATGTGAAAAACGTTCAAGCGGGACAAGAAGTATCGCTTTCTGAAGGTGTGATAGATGCTTTCCGCGGTGTGCTGTTGGATGAAACGCTTGAGCCAGCTTTCATTGCTCAAGTTTTCTCTATGCCTTCAATCAATGAGATTACTGGTTGGTACCAGCAAATTGATATCGATGCCGTAGACAAAGTGCTAAACAGCATTACAGTGTCACTTTCCAAAGAGTTAGAAGATGAGCTAAGTGCGACTTATCACACGCTTAAGCAAACAGAGTATACGATCGACCATGCTGCTATTGGCAAGCGTGCTTTACGTAACCGTTGCCTTCAGTACCTTACACATACGGAAAAAGGTAATGATTTAGTCAACGCGCAGTACGCATCTGCAAATAACATGACAGATACGATTGCTGCGATGAGTGCTGCAAATAACGCTCAGCTCGAGTGTCGTGAAGCACTTATGGCTGATTACAGCGATAAATGGAAGCACGATGGTTTGGTTATGGATAAGTGGTTTGCACTGCAAGGTAGCAATCCTGCAGAGGATGCTCTTGAAAAAGTAAAAGCAACCATGAACCACGAAGCATTTAGTTTGAAAAATCCGAACCGTACGCGCAGCTTAATTGGCTCGTTCTTAAGTGCGAACCCTGTACGTTTCCATGATAAATCCGGTGTAGGTTACCAGTTTGCCGGTGAAATTCTTCGCCAACTAAATGATTCGAACCCACAAGTAGCTTCTCGAATGATTGATCCTTTGCTTAAGTTCCGTAAATACGATGAAGCTCGCCAAGCAATGATTCGTGCAGAACTTGAAAAGCTCAAAGCAATGGATAATCTTGCTAAAGATCTATTCGAAAAAGTGACTAAAGCACTAGACGAATAGTAAACAACACAATAGGGTGGTCATTAAGGCCACCTTATTTGTTTATGTCACTTAGTTTTCACTTCATGAACTATTACTACTTCAATCTCAACATTTCATATCAAACGTTTTTATCTCATTATTCTGGTGCGGCAAGTGTTGTTCAAGTTGTCACACACAACGGTTTGCGTTTGCAGTTACCCGCCGCGAGATTTAGACCATTTCTTAGTCAATTGGGCGTTAGAGGCCAGTTTAGACTAACAACTGACCAAAATAATAAGTTTCTTAAGTTAGAAACTCTGTGATGTATTGTATTTGCAGAGAGTTAAATAGAAATCTTAGTC
>NZ_WXWS01000287.1:0-3808 GCF_009904715.1 Vibrio sp. V42_P2S4T144
CTTCTAGGTTAGATACGGTTAAACCTACGTGGTGTATGCCTTTTGTTAACACAGTCACTTTGTTTCCTTACTCGTTTTAATGGCTATCAAACAAAGATAACTCGATAAAAAGTAAGCATCAATACACATATATTGATTAACTTCGTCAATCTATTCGAATACGGTAATCCAACTGGAAACATAACATTGTAAACAAGAAACCCAATCTTGAACTAAAAATTAAACTTAGAGTTCATTCTTAAGTACTGTATTAATCAAATGCATTAATAGCCATAATATTTAAGCCAGCCTATAGGGCATATCATTCCATTAAACGTTTGAATGTTCTTATTCAAGCTAACGTCTTCCAATTTGTAACAGTGAACAACATTACTAGTCGAAGTAGATGCTGGTGTTGAATACGTCACAGGTTTAGAAGCGTTTGCTTTATGTATTTCATGTGCTCGCTGCTGGTCTATCGCCGCTTGATTCTTATGATTGTTAACTTCTCGCAATCCAGATTCTAGGGGTAGGTGCCAATCCTTACATGTTGTTCCTAAACCATCATTCTGAGACTGATATTCTGATAACGCTACACGAGCTTCATTTACCGACTGATCGATATCGGACTGATCGACTAGCCAAGTAGAAAAAGAATAGTTAATGGCCTCTCGATAGTTTACCGATTGCTCTAAGCTATAAGCATCGGAATGAAAACAGGCCTCTACCACTGCCCATTGAGTCGATAGGTTTGATAATACGTTTTCAGGTATAGGCTGTAGCTGGCTTTGCGTAGACTGGCAACCGGCTAGAAGAAAAGGGACAGGGAGTAGTTTTAGAAAAAATTTTTGGTTCATTTTAATCTTAAAATTAATGCAATCTTTTTCATTATCATAATACAGGACGATTGAAGAAAGTAGCATTTCTATCAGTAAGGGAATGTGGCTAACGCACTGATAAGGTGTGAGTAAAGCGATATCAAAGCCCTCAACACACCTTAACTACGAATACTACCGCATAACAAAGATGCTATGCGGTAACGGTAGTATTCAGGCTTGAACAGTTTGTCGCACGTTGCTCTCGCCTGACAGCACGGAAATTCTCTCAAAATCTCGACTCGGGAAGTCAGGATCTACGTACACAAACATACGACTTATCATTTTTCCTTCAAACTCAAATACACTACAAAAACGCCCTGTGGAAACTTTGTTGTCCGGCCAAGAGGTACCATCACTCATTACGCCGCCTTCCTGTCCTTCAACAATGACCTTGTTTCCAGCAGTCGTTATTTGAAAGCCGTCTATGTCGTGCCAGATACTAATCAACGAGCTACCAATCCTATTGCCAAACTCCACTAAGGCACTCTTTCCTTTCGCTTGCCCAAATTTAGGAAAGAAAAAATCAACATCCTCTGAGAATAGATCCAGATAGCTAGGATCACCGGCATCTATTTTCTCGAAATACTTAACTACTAGCCCAACTAAATCGTCTTTTTCCATAATTATTTCACACCCATATAAGCTTTACGCACAACCTGAACGCTTGCATCTTAAACACAGAGTACATTTAAACTGAAATTGCCAAGAGTTGCGAATCTTATTGAAGTGCTTTGTTAGATGTAATCCGTTTAGCCTACGTATACACCATTGAAGTACTCGACGCGTTCTAACGTCATTCTTAACTTACATTCTTCAATCTGGACACCTTGCCAGGGTGAGGGCGTGGAAGACAGGCCCGTAAACTCACATTCGGCGTCTCTGTATTTTAGCCAAGCTCTTTGGGCCTTTCGAAATGGCTCTACCAGTTCGGTCTGAGACCATGTTTTCCTTAGTGCTTTTTCTTCCTCACCTATTCTAGCGATTGCTTCCTTGTAACTTTCGTTAAGCTCTTTATCTGCAGATTCCATTTTCTTTTCTACACACTGATAACCAGCCATAACGCCACCGCCTTTTACTTTGCAGGGATCTTCAACATCATCAGAGGCCAAGCAAGGTAAAGAAACCAACGCAAATATCATAAGTAATTTGTTCAAAATTGCCTCCAAGCTCCGAGTGCTTGTTAAACCGTTATCAGCTATTTTTCCTTTTTAATCATGCAGCTTTTTGCCTGTGCCTTCAAAGATAAAATAGAAGGTTAGTGATTCTAGTGCCTAAACAGAAGGTAAAAGAAGATTGATACACGGGTTAAATGACGCCTTAATCTGAGTTATTTTTAGTGGGCGTTTGGTGTTAATCTTTTCTGTGGAATCATTAGTTTGATGGCGTCTGAGGATGTTAATATGACTCCCATTGAATTTATTATCGCCCTGAAACACCTAGGTTGATTTAAGTGGTGACTATTCCCCTCCAATCATGAAGTTGGTTCAAAGGTAGGGCGATAAATGTTGCGATTCGTAATAAAAATTTATGCCAAGTGCAGTTCGCTATCGCGGCTTATATTGAGTTGGGCAATAACCTCTAATGATGTCTGAGTTTCGTAGCTTGTTGTGTTTTGTATTGCGCCCCGAAACCCTTTTACGCCACAATTTAAAGCTACTTGATTTGAGCCGGCTACGCATAAACTGAATCACGTCGGATTCATTCAAACCAAATTGGAATTCGATAGCCTCAAATGGGGTGCGGTCTTCCCATGCCATTTCTATTATTCTTGACTCAGTTTCCGAGGTCAGTTTCATTTCAAATAACCTATTTTAGAAAAGAGGTTTCTACGACGGAAATTGAGTCTTGGTTCAAATGTTCTTATATGCGTGCTTAGTGTTTAGCGACTTAACACCTACAAAAACTTCTCAATGAGGACTTCGTCTACGTATTTCCCACGAACTTTTGCATGCTTCTTCGCGGTCCCTACGATTTCGAAGCCTTGTTTGAGATAGGCTGATAACGCTCGCTCATTATCGCTGCGAACGTACGCAAATAGTTTTTCGTAACCCTTTTGTTTGGCTACTTCGAATGTCGATTTGAAAAGCTGTTTAGACACACCTTGGCCACGAGCACCGTCACTAACAAACGTACCAATTATGCCAACATGGTCAAAAGCTTTTGTATATTGTGCAAAGGGCTCG
Organism: Vibrio sp. V42_P2S4T144; assembly: GCF_009904715.1. Lineage (NCBI taxonomy): Bacteria > Pseudomonadati > Pseudomonadota > Gammaproteobacteria > Vibrionales > Vibrionaceae > Vibrio > Vibrio sp. V42_P2S4T144. The sequence continues at coordinate 3,041 of NZ_WXWS01000287.1, forward strand.
ATATTTTGGAAACCAATGACTTGTGAGCTATTTTCGGATAAAGCGACTGTAAACACGCCCCGTTCTGGGAAATGAGTAATGAACTCTTTTTCTTCTTCAGGTGTGAAAGGCGTATCTAATACAGTGTATAAACCTTCAATAATGATGGGATTGAGGACGTTTGTAATGCCTTCAGCATCACCTAAAGTTACCTGACGTACAATTAAATTCATGCCACTTAGCTCCTATTAAAATTAGGGCTGTTTTGTACATGAGTTGGAGACTTGCGGCAACAAGTAACGTCATTAAGTCGTAAAGAATATACCTATTACACTTAAACGGCGGTTAATAGTGCTGATTGTTACTTTAGTATTTCTGATATATCACTTTTTAAGTGACGGCTTAACTTCTACAGAATATTTCCACACCACGATCCCGTTTTCTACAAGATCATAACTCGCGCTTTGACCCTCGGAGTTGAGTACAAATACCGGCATTTCCATCCTTGACGTAGCGCCATCTCGGTTGCATGACATGGTAGCTTCAAGCTGTATGCTATTTTTGCTCGGTTCTGAAAGGGTTCCTAAGTACGTGCAGCCGTCGACAAAACTGGTTTTGCTTTTTCCTTTAGAGGATATTTCAAAAGTCGGAAAAATGAATGTTGATTGAGGCTCTGTTACTACCACATTGACTTGATAGTTCGTCGCTGAAAAAGCATTGAAATGAGCTCCAAGCATAAGTAAGAACAAGATTTTTGATTTCATAAACTCTTCTTTATTTCGATATTAC
>NZ_WXWS01000622.1:0-3767 GCF_009904715.1 Vibrio sp. V42_P2S4T144
ATACTGCTTTTTCTTTATTAATTACTTAGTTTCACTAGAAGAAGCCTAACGGGTCGATGCTGTAGCTAATCAGCAAGTTCTTCGTGTTCTGGTAGTGATCCAGCATCATCTTGTGCGTTTCGCGCCCGATACCCGATTTTTTGTAACCACCGAACGCTGCGTGTGCAGGGTAAGCGTGGTAACAGTTAATCCAGATCCGGCCAGCTTCAATATTACGGCCCATACGATATGCAACGTTCGCATCACGTGTCCAAACACCTGCGCCTAAGCCATATTCAGTGTCGTTTGCGATTTCCAACGCTTCAGCCTCATCTTTGAATTTGGTGATAGCGATCACTGGGCCAAAGATTTCTTCTTGGAAGATTCGCATCTTGTTGTGGCCTTCCAACATGGTTGGCTGAATGTAGTACCCCTGGTTGATAGACTCTGGCTGTTCTGACACTCCACCACCAAAGACCACTTTTGCGCCTTCTTCACGGCCGATTTCCAGGTAACTTAAAATCTTATCAAACTGTTCTTGAGAAGCCTGAGCACCAACTTGAGTATCGGTATCGAGCGGATTACCTTGTTTAATCAGCTGTGCACGTTCCGTCAGTTTCTCTACAAACTTGTCATAAATCGCTTCATGAACCAGTACGCGAGATGGACAAGTACAAACTTCACCTTGGTTGAAGAAACCAAGTAACGTACCTTCGATACACTTATCAAGATACTCATCTTCGTAATCGAAGATATCTGAGAAGTAGATGTTTGGAGATTTACCACCTAACTCAACTGTCGATGGGATCAAGTTGTCTGCTGCACATTTCAGAATGTGGTTGCCAACTTGCGTAGACCCGGTAAACGCGAGTTTCGCAATGCGGTTGCTGGTTGCTAATGCTTGACCCGCTTCAGAACCATATCCGTTTACAACGTTGATGACACCAGGAGGAAGAAGGTCACCGATTTTTTCCATCAGAACCAGAATGGATGTTGGGGTTTGCTCTGCTGGCTTCAATACCACACAGCAACCCGCCGCTAGTGCCGGTGCTAGTTTCCAAGCCGCCATCAACATTGGGAAGTTCCACGGAATAATTTGACCAACCACACCAATCGGTTCTGGGAAGTGGTAGCTTGCAGTGTGCTCATCCAGTTCTGCCGCACTGCCTTCTTGTGCGCGAATACAGCCAGCGAAGTAACGGAAGTGATCCACTACTAAAGGTAAATCTGCCGCCAAGGTTTCGCGAACTGGTTTGCCGTTTTCCCAAGTTTCTGCAACAGCAAGCTCTTCTAGATGCTGCTCAATACGGTCAGCAATTTTCAGCAAGATGTTCGAACGTTCTGTCACGCTGGTTTTGGCCCATTTTGCTCTGATGTTGTGCGCGGCATCCAGTGCTAAATTAATATCTACCTCGCCAGAGCGAGCAACTTTACAATACGCTTGTCCGTTGATTGGTGAGATATTGTCAAAGTACTCACCACCCGTTGGTTTTACCCATTCCCCACCGATAAAGTTATCGTAATGCGATTTAAAGTTAACAATGGCATTTTCACTACCTGGCTGTGCATAGATCATAACTCTTCCTTTTGTTTCTCGTTCAATGTGTTATTGCAGTGTCGTATCGCACTGTTCACAAAGAGCATTACGCAAGTCACACGCCAACTACGCCACACTTGTTGTTAATTAAATGTAAAACTATGATTACCAAGCGATAACAAACCAAGTGAGCGATGTTTGAGCGGATGTATGGTGTAAACACCAATGTTCAAGTGTTCCAAAATGGCACACCCTCACTGTGACAAAATGGTACAGTCATGGAACTTCAACACATTAGCGATAACAATTGGCTTTCAACTTCATGGGTCAGAAGTGAACAAGCGGGTTTAAAACAGCGTCGACGCCCTGAAGATATTCGAGTAACGCCAGCAACGCTCCAAGATAGGCGTCACCAACTCAACTTTTTGCTAGAGGCAGTCACTCAATTTGCGCTCCCTTTGTTTAATCAGCTATTTGCTCATAGCGACAGTCGCTTAATTTTGACGGACTCAGATGGTGTCATCATCGGCAGTTGGGGACAGCCTAGATTTCGTGAAAAGTTGACGGAAATCTCGCTAAGCTCTGGAGCATGCTGGCAAGAAAAGGTCAAAGGCACCAACGCGATTGGTACAGCTTTGGTTGAAGCAAAGCCCGTTTCTGTTATTGGTGATCAGCACTTTATCCAACACCATCGTTTTATTAGCTGTTCGGCTAATCCTATTTTCGATCATCTTGGTAACCTCATTGGCGTATTAGATATTACGAGCGAGCAAAAGAGACATGACTTCTCAACGCAAGTACTAGTACAAAACATGGTCCAGCAAGTGGAGAATCAACTACTTAACTTGATTCCACAAGGGCATATTCGTGTGGATTTAGCGTGCGAAAAAGGTTTACTGAATAGTGGTTGGCAAGGAATTATCATTGCAAATGAAGACGGACAAGTTTTGGCTCACAACCAAGTAGCCTCTCAACTTTTTGCGCAAAAAAGTATCATTGGGCAATCCTTAGACGACATTCTATCCACTCGGGGAAATGAGCACCCTTTCGTTTTCAAAACAAAACCGCTTACCGATAAAGATAGCAAGGTCAAGTCTCGTGCTGTAGCGGCGTCCAATGATCTTCATTATGGCGACTCCGCTGTTGAGCACTGTTGGCAGCAAGCCAATCGCGTCATCGATAAAGACATCAGTTTGTTGATTCTCGGAGAGACTGGCGTTGGCAAAAACGAGTTTGTAAAAGCACTCCATAAAAACAGCCAGAGAAAAACGGGACCGTTGGTTTCCGTTAACTGCGGAGCGTTACCAAAAGACTTGGTTGAATCTGAATTGTTTGGCTACGTAGCCGGTGCCTTTACTGGCGCAAACAGCAAAGGCTATCAGGGAAAAATTCGCCAAGCACACAAAGGGATTTTGTTTCTAGATGAAATCGCAGATTTACCTTTGGAAGCTCAAAGCCGATTGCTCCATGTATTGCAAGATAAAACCGTGCTTCCCGTGGGTTCCAACCAAAGTATTCAAGTCGATACGCAAATCATTGCAGCCACGCATAAAGATCTGGAACATTTGGTCAGCGAAGGATTGTTCCGCCAAGATTTGTATTATCGCCTTAATGGCTTGATCATTGAGCTACCTCGCTTTGAGGAACGTGATGACAAACGACAACTGATTGAGAACATTCATCGGCGTCACGCCGAATCTGAACAACAGCTTTGCCCTCACCTCCTTTCTCTGATGCTGTCTTACTCATGGCCAGGAAATTTGCGTGAACTCGATAGTTTAATCAAAGTATCCGCCTTAATGGCGCAAGGTGAAGAAATATTGGAACTCACACACGTCCCAGCCCACCTAAGTAAGAAACTCAGCCAAGCTCAAGAAGGGGCAGCATCCGCTGAACCAACTTCAGAACTGCGTGCAACCGTCGAAGATAAGTTGCTCAAAACATATCAAGCCAATCAGGGGAACATTAGCAAAACGTCTCGTATGCTTGGTGTGAGCCGAAATACCATTTACAGAAAGTTGAAAAGCCTTGGCATATTAAGTTAATTCTACGACCTCAGATACAAAAAGAGCACCGTTGCGGTGCTCTTTCTCTTTGAAACCTAGCTTACAGGCCACCTTGTTGTTGCGCCTGTTTTACTAATGCCTGACGTTGAGTTTCCTTCTCAGAGATCACTTGGTTGTCCTTGTGCATTTCCTGTTCCAATTCTGCTGGAATGAAAACAAAGTACTTGTTAAGAGTCATCTTAGAA
>NZ_WXWS01000048.1:0-3763 GCF_009904715.1 Vibrio sp. V42_P2S4T144
ATATACAGTATTAGAAAGCGGGCAGGAAGATCATGATATTGAAATATTCCTTAATCATAAGCGCCTGATTGCAAATCGCTCTCCAATTTATGTTGATGGAAAAATCGTGGGGGCGGTATCGAGTTTCCGTTTAAGGGATGAAATTAATGATCTAACCGAGCAGCTATCACAAACCAAGGAATATGCAGATTTGTTACGTTCGCAAACCCATGAGCATCGAAATAAGCTCAACACCATTAGTGGGCTAGTACAAATGGGTGAGCTTGATGCGGTGCAAAAGTTAATTGGACAAGAAACCGCACACTATCAAGCAATGATTGAGTTTTTAAGAGATACCGTTAAGGACCCGCTAATTGCAGGTATGTTGCTTGGAAAAACTGAACGTGCTCGCGAGTTAGGCTTACAACTGGTGGTTGAGGAAGGCAGTCGTCTGGAGCCCCTACCTGAGTGGCTAAATTCGGAAGACCTTGTCACAATTTTGGGTAATTTGATTGATAACGCTTTCGATGCCACGTTAACTTCAATTCGCGATGAATCAAATGTTGCGTCAGAACGCAGAAACATTGATGTGTCCGTTAGCGATTACGGAAATGAAGTGATACTTGAGGTGATAGATCATGGTTGTGGCCTCCCAAAAACAATGGATCCACAAACATTATTTACAAAAGGCGTTTCAACGAAATCTCGTCAAAATCGAGGTGTTGGGTTACACCTTGTCAATCAGCTTGCTACTCGATATCACGGCCATGTTGAGATGATACCCAATACAAATTATGGGACAAGAATAACGGTGTACTTACCCAAGGAAGAACAATTATGAGTATGGCGACTCGCGTAATGATCATTGAAGATGATCTGGCTATTGCTGAGCTGCACCACAAATACTTAAGCCAACTGACAGGTTTGGAAGTGGTTGGAATTGCGACCACGAGAATGGAAGCGGAAATGCAACTCGACATTCTTAAGCCAGATTTACTATTGATGGATGTCTATCTTCCCGATGGCACAGGGCTTGAGATACTAAATACACTGCGTGCAAGTAACCAAACGTGTGATGTCATTTTGATTACAGCCGCAAGGGATGTCGATACATTACAACAGGCGATGAGGGGTGGCGTTGTCGATTACCTGTTAAAACCCGTGATGTTTCCACGCTTAGATGCCGCACTGAAAAAGTATGTGTCCCAACGCCAACAACTAGACATCGTAGAGAGTTTGGATCAGAACCTCGTTGATAAAATGCTGCAGTCTCATGCCAATCAAGACAACTTGCCGAACCGATTACCAAAAGGGATTGATGGTGTAACCCTAGACAAGATCAGAGAGTTGTTCCCAAATGGCAGTGTGCTGACCGCTGATGAGGCAGGCGAAAAGATCGGCGCGAGCCGAACAACGGCGAGGCGCTATTTGGAGTATCTTATCAGCACTGGTGAACTAGAGGCTGATTTAAACTATGGCTCTGTTGGTAGGCCAGAAAGGTGCTATAAAAAAGTGACAAGGTAGCGTTTATATTGATGCTCTATGCAAAATAAAAAGCGATGGCTTATTGTAGAAACCATCGCTTTACAAATTACTGCTGTTACGTTCTAAGAGGTTAGAAGTTGTATTCTAACTTCGCTTCGATAGAGCGCTCAGCGCCAAACCAACAGTTTTTTTTGTCGTAACAAGAATAGTATTCTTTATCGAATAGATTGCTTGCAGAAAGTGTGACGCTAGCCCCTTTCATTGATTCAGATACCGTTGAGAAATCGTAACTTGCTGCTAAATCAAACAAGGTGTAGTCCGGTACTTTTTGACTATTCTGTGCATCAATTTGTGCTTCTCCGACATAGCGAACGCCAGCACTGGTACGAAGGCCTGAAAGATTTCCTTCAAAGAAGTAATTGGCCCATAGAGAGGCCGTTTGCTCAGGTACCCAAACCGGCGTTTTACCTTCTTGGTTGTAATAACTGTCCTCGGTAATCTCCATATCGGTATATGTATAGCCTAGAGTGAAATCAGCTTGTGCTGTGGCTTGCCATTTTGCCTCAAGTTCAATACCTTGTGATACCACTTCGCCCGCTTGATAGTTCGGTGCATATGGATTATTCGGATCGGTCAAGATCGCGTTTTTCTTCGTAATATGGAAGAGTGCTAAGTTACCTGAGATATCACCAGATAATGGTGCGTATTTAAAGCCTAACTCCCATTGATGACCGGTTGATGGCTCAAATGCTTTACCAGAAGAGTCGGCACCCGCAATTGGCTCGAAACTTTCCGAGTAAGTAAGGTATGGCGAGAGACCAAAGTCTAGCTCATACAAACCACCGACTCGGAAAGATACGTTGGTATCGTCTAACTCTTCCTTGCTCTTGGATACTGTTCCTAGATAATCGCTAACGGCGTCTGTATTTGAATCGTATTTATCCCAACGAAGACCTGCAATCATTACAAGTTGGTCGTAACGAACTTGATCTTGGAAATAAACGCCAATCTGCTTCGTTTTGATATCCAAGTTTTGTTTGTATTGGAAATTCAGTGCATTACGATCAATGCTGTTGTGGTCAGGATTAAAAATGTCCTGAGTTAGCGAATACCCAAGCGTGTCTTTGTATTTTACATCTGAGTCTAGATACTGATAATCAAGCCCGAACAATAAGTTATGTTCAAAATTTCCTGTTTTAACGTAGCCCGATAGTTGGTTGTCAATCACAAAGGATTTGGACTTTTCATCGGTTAAATAGGCATTTCGACCAACGGTACGGTTATCCGCTTCAAGTGCACCGTTATATGTGTTTTCCTGATAGGCATCGGCGGTCATGTAGCGGGCATTCTGTAGAAATTGCCAATTGTTGTTAAAGTCGTGTTGGACTTTGTAACCCATCATCAGAACTTCGCGTTCGTAAGTGTTCCAGTCCTCATCCCCTAAATAAGTGCTTGGTGACATCGAGCCAAGTGGGTTTTTAATCACTGAGCCAGACGCAGGCACAGTCGTGTAGATACCTGCTGATGGATCATTTTGATAGTAAACATTCACGTTCACTAATGTTCTTTCTGTCGCTTGCCAATTGAAAGATGGGGCGAGTACGTAACGTTCGTCTTCAGACGTATCGGCTTGACCATCTCGCTGTTTTGCCAGGCCGACGATACGGTAATCAACATTAGAATCACCAACTTGTCCTGTGGTGTCGAACGTCAGTTCTTTTAGGCTGTTAGTCCCTGTACTAATCGAGACAGAGTGTGAGGGTGTTGACTGAGGCGCCTTGGCGATAATATTGACCATACCTCCTGGTGGAATATTGCCGTAAAGAACAGACGTTGGCCCTTTAAAAACCTCGATTTGCTCAAGAGCAACGGAATCGACCTGAGGTTGAAGGTTCCAACCGTTGTACAGCAAAGGAAGACCATCATAAAAGTTGGTGTAGTTAATAAAACCACGAATATTGAATAGGTCGAGTCGGGAAACGGCACCGCCACGCAATTCTGTATTTACGCCAGGCGCGTAACGCAATGCTTCGCTCACCGAGTTTACGCCGCGCAGGTCAATGTCATCTTTAGTGATTACCGTGATCGCTTGCGGTGTTTCCTCCGGTTCTAAAACGGTTTTAGTTGCGGTGTTTCGGTATGTTTCTCCTAGCACCGTAATCGTTTCGTGTTCGGATACGCTCTCAGTCGCATTGGCGTGGCCAGCGAGCAATGCGGATACGACGAGAGCAACCGCTGAACGATGAAATCGAATCGGGCTTTCCATATTTATAAATTCCACTACTTTTTCTATTTATTG
>NZ_WXWS01000542.1:0-3761 GCF_009904715.1 Vibrio sp. V42_P2S4T144
CAATTAATACGTCAAAAAAACAACAAACGCAAATAGTTATCATTTATATTGATTCATTGCTCAGCCTCCATTAATATCATCCAGACATTTTTGGAGGCTTTTCAATGCGCTTTTCTACTTTGAGCTTGCTCTTTGCAGGCTTACTTACTGGTTGCTCTTCATATACGCACACCAACTCTCACGCAACCTCAGCGGAAGTCACTAGTTTTTACGACTACCAACTATACACCCCTTCTGGCGAGCACATCGCTCTAAGCAAACTGCCAATTGAGCTGCAACAAGCAGATGTCATTCTTATTGGTGAATGGCACACACACGCCGGCATTCATCGCTTTCAAACCGATATGCTCAAACAACTTACCTCCTACGACCGCTCACTCGCGTTATCTATGGAACAATTTACCCGTGACAAACAACCTGTTGTTGACGCTTACCTACGTGGGGAGATCGGCGAACAGTACTTAATGAAACAAGCCAACGCTTGGCCCAATTATGAAAGCGACTATCGCCCTCTCGTGGAGTTTGCTAAGCAGAAAAATCTCCCTGTCATTGCAGCAAATGCACCAAAGAGCATTGTCCGATGCATTGGTCGACAAGGGCTAGATTACATTAACAAGCTCGATGATGAGCAGCGGATGTTCATTGCACAAGCCATCAACACTGGTAGTAGTCCGTACAAAGAAAAGTTCATGGCATCCATGCATCACGGTAAGCCAGAGCAGACGGAAAAACAGTTTGCAGCTCAAGTTACTTGGGATGAAACTATGGCGGAATCTATCGTTAGCTATCTAGACGACAACCCAGGCGCTCAGATTGTCCATGTTGCGGGCAAGTTTCACACCGAGCAAGGGTTGGGTACGGCAGCATCAATCTTAAGCCGCAACCCGAGCTTAAAAGTGGTTGTAATTAGCCCAACAGATAACGTGCTTTCTGATAATACAGACTATCAGTTAGAGGTTCTCGCACCACCAGTACGGTATGTACAAGATGCTCACCGCATGGCGGCATATCAACATCTAACTAAACGCAATAACGATCTTCAATGTAAGTAGCTGGTCTTCAATTTAAGTTACTACCTTGTCGTTGCGTTGCATCATCACACCGCTCGGAGTTCATCGAGTGACAAGGGTCTGCTTCCTGCTGGTCTATTTTTTGCTAATGATCACCAATAGAAACTAGAAGCGGCAAAAGCAGACCTGTTTTTATCCAAATAGCTTCAGAAATAAACTTTGCCGCCGATAAAAATATAACTGCTTTTTACCCGCACTCAGTGACCGAGTGTCGATGTTCCAAGGAGTATTCGATGAATCCAGTAGGAAGCACTTCTGTTAATAGCTATGCCAAACAATCTGTCGCCTCTAAACAAGCAAGTATTGCACAAGAAGAAACTAGTGCTTCGCCGCTGAAAGTCGAACACAATAAGGTGACACTTTCGACCGAAGGCAAAGCGCTACTTGCCGCTCTGCAACAAATCGAGCACGACAGCAAGAAAATAGAAGCAGAAGATAAATCTGTTGGTGAAAAGGTCGAATCTTTCACGCATGGTGCGCTTGGCATGGATCACCCTGATAAAATCGAGAAAGAAGAGGATGGCTCATATTCTGCGGGTCAATACCTTTCTGCGGCACTTACCGTTGGTGGCATCATATTGGCATTAGTCTGATAACCAGTCTGATAATCGTCACGACAACAAATCCTATTTGAACCAAACACTTACTGCAGCCCATAATTTAATAAGCCAAAGAACGATATGATGCAAACGTAAGTGAATTCGACCGCTCTTGTGGCCCGATAATACATGCTCGTTTATTGCTCCCTAAACTAGGTTTCTTGTGAAGGCACTGAATGGATAACTTTAGTCCATGCTTTCAACTCCTAAGCGTAATCCAAGCCCACGTTTGTGGGCTTTCTTCTTTCCAAACTAACGAACGTTAGAGAGCGACTCATTTTTTCTGCAAAACCAAACAAAAACGACAATTTGGTTAAACTTTTATTACCGACACAAAACTTTCATAAATCATTGCTTTAATGCCTGCGCTTTCAATAAACAAGGAAAATATAATGAAGCGCTTAGTATCTCCAATCGTTACGGCAGTGGCTGCATCTACCCTCTCTTTCAACGCACTCTCAGCTGAAATCAAAAACGTCATTTTGATGATCGGCGACGGCATGGGTCCTCAACAAGTTGGTTTACTCGAGACCTACGCAAAACACGCACCTAACTCGGTTTACAAAGGCGAAAGCACAGCGTTATACAAACTCGCTCAAGAAGGTGTGATTGGATCATCACTAACCAATCCAGAAGACGCAATTGTCGTCGACTCTGCGTGCTCAGCTACGATGCTAGCGACAGGAATCCCTACCGCTTCTGAAGTCATTGGCATTGATAGCCAAGGCAACCATGTCGAAACTATTTTGGAAAAAGCCAAAAGTAAAGGTAAAGCAACAGGGCTCGTCTCTGATACGCGTATGACCCACGCAACGCCAGCAGCATTTGCCGCTCATCAACCACATCGCTCCCTAGAAAACAGTATTGCGGCGGATATGCTCGAAACAGGCGTAGACGTGATGATGTCTGGGGGACTTCGTCATTGGATTCCAAAGTCGACAAACGACAAGGGAGAGACATACGAGCAACTTGAAAAGCTCACTGAAGGTAATGTCTACCTAAAGTCGAAACGTAAAGATGAGCGCAACTTGCTTACTGAGGCGCAAGACCAAGGTTACAACCTGGCTTTCAGCCGCGATATGCTCACACAAGCTAAAGGTGACAAATTACTTGGACTTTTTGCTTACTCGGGCATGAACGATGGTATTGCCTACAGTCAAAGCAAAAACGATCCAAAACGCACGCAGCCATCGCTGAAAGAAATGACCACCAAAGCAATCGACATTCTTTCAAAAGACAAAGACGGTTTTTTCTTGATGGTTGAAGGCGGCCAAATTGACTGGGCTGGCCACAGTAACGATGCAGGTACGATGCTGCATGAAATGCTTAAATTCGATGAAGCGGTAAACTCAGTTTATGAGTGGGCAAAAGGCCGTGATGACACCCTGATCATTGTTACTGCTGACCACGAAACCGGCTCTTTTGGCTTTAGCTACTCATCAGCAAACTTGCCTAAACCACAAAAACGCGACGGCGAAGCATTCAAAAATCAGGATTACGCGCCAAACTTCAACTTTGGTCAGTTCGAGATCCTCGATGGTTTATACAACCAAAAGAAAAGTTACTACGGCATGATCAGTGAATTCCAAGCGCTTGATAAGAAAGAGCAAACTCCAGAGAAGTTTGCGGAAGTCGTGAACGCAAATAGCGATTTTTCGATTACGCCTGAGCAAGCAGAACGCGTATTAGCAAGTAAACCAAATCCATACCGACTCGCTGGACACAAATACTTAAGCGAAGAGAACGTTCCGACAATCAATGACTTTGATGCTTTCTTTCCTTACAACGACCGTGGCAACTTGCTAGCGCGTGAGCATGCAACAAAGCAAAACACAGTATGGGGGACGGGTACTCATACGCATACTCCTGTCAACGTATTTGCTTGGGGACCTGCAGAAACTATCCTTCCGGTATCAAAAATCATGCACCACTCGCAACTAGGCGAGTACTTGAAGCAACAAATTAAATAATCAACTTGCACTTACTTCACAACTCGTGATGTTTCAACGCTCTCGCAAGGGAGCGTTTTTTTATGCATGAAAACAGTTGACGTTTTAAATCGTACACCACAATAATTATGGGTCTTTAATTA
>NZ_WXWS01000086.1:0-3746 GCF_009904715.1 Vibrio sp. V42_P2S4T144
GTGTAGGTGCTAAGGGCGGGTAATGTTTGATGAAAGTCAATTTTTAACACTAATTCGTGATGCAAATAATTAAAACAATGTTCAGAGCACAAAAAAGCAGCCATCGTAAGGCTGCTTTTTACCGAGTATCAACTTAGGATTAGAAGGTTACTTTTAACTCGACACCATAAAATTGACTGTCATAGTTTGCGCCTGCGTCCATGGCGAATTTTGCAACATCTTGGTTTCCAAACCAAGGTGATGAATTGAATTGTAGTTCTGCACTACCGCCCCATGCATCAGTTACCCAATAATGAATATGTCCAACAGGGTTTAAGAAGAAGAGCGAAACATCACCTGCGGTTTCAGAGCCCATAACTTCGCCGCCGTTTGCAATAATGTCTTGCTCAGCCGTTAACATCATTTCACCAACAACAGCACCAAAGAATGGTGTGATAAAAATATCCTGCCAAGATGGTACTTCTGCGAACGCCTCCACGCCATACTCCCAAAAGAACGTCGACATAGTTGCGGAGTACAAAAACGACTGAAATTCATTATAGCCAGCGTGACGTGCTGCCGTGTAGTAAACGCCGCCAAAATATGGGTGCATGATGTAGTTGAGGACATGTTCATCGCGATCCCAAACGGGGCCGTCAGAGACATTATCTTTCCACTTTTGCCCCAACTTACTCATGTCTCGGTCTTCTTCGTCCCATTTGGTGATACTTTCTGGAAGAAAAGTCATCATGCCTACGGTCGCGATACTGAGACCTAGAATGGTGTAGGTTTGACCCATCAGATAATCCCAGTCTTTATCTTGAGGGATGATGAGATGTTTAGGCTGAAGCCCTGCGTCAAGGTTTAGCGAATCATCATTATTCTGTTCATACATAACACCGCGATTTTGAGCCTCGAAGGTGTACAGAGTCGTCGTTTCGCAGTAACCTGACAAGCAATCAGGTGTGTAAGAAAACTCTGTATGACGGCTTAGGTCATAGTGACTTGCTTGCGCAAGCGCTGACGAAGCCAAGCAAAGGCCTGTTAGAGTCGTCTTGAACATGGATGATTTTGACACAAAGGTCTCCGAGTTAATGGTGTATGTTCGGGCTCGTAATTATCCCTCAAAACATCAATCATTTAAACACTTGACCCTTATTTAGTCCCAACAAACCTCGGCGAGATTTGTCCAAATAAAAAGAAAAATAAGCGCTATAACGAAAATAGGATTGTGCTTACGTTCAGGAGTCAGTTGTGAAAATAGCAATGCTTAGTACTGGTGAGGAAGTCCTCCACGGTGATATTGTTGATACTAATGCGGCATGGTTGTCTAGCCTGTTTTATCAACATGGATTTGGCTTAACAAAGCGCTCAACGGTTGGCGATAGCCTATCGAGTTTGGTTGAAGAGTTTTTAATGCTCAGTTTTAACAACGATGTGGTTATTGTTAATGGTGGTTTAGGCCCTACAACGGATGACATGAGTGCTGCCGCCGCCGCGAGAGCCGCCGATTGTAAACTGGTGCTATTCAAAGAGTGGTTGCAGCATCTAGAAAGTTTGTATGCTCGACGTGGCATCCCTATGCCGGACAGTAATTTAAAGCAAGCGATGCTGCCAGAAACAGCAGAGATATTGGACAACCCGATAGGCACTGCTTGCGGTTTCAAAGTGCTGATTAATGATGCCATTTTTTATTTCACACCGGGGGTACCAAGTGAATTTAAGCTCATGGCAGAGACGCAAATTCTTCCCGATCTGAGAAGAGTGTTTCCAGATGTTCAAGGCTCATGTTGTAGTCGAATCTACACGTTTGGTCTATCTGAATCCGGTATTTCAGATAAGCTAGATCAGCTAAAACTTCCTCAAGGCTATGAGCTAGGGTATCGCTCTTACTTGCCTTTTATTGAAGTGAAACTTTTTGGTCCTTCAGATCAGATTGAACAGCGTTTGAAACTAGTACAGATAATTAATAAACACCTTGAGAGTAATACCGTTAGTATTGACTTACCTATGGTTGAAAATGTCGGCCAGTTGTTGGTCGATAAAGGACTAACGGTGTCGACCTCCGAAAAAAGTAGCGGAGGATACTTAACGTACTGGCTAAACGGCGATGAAAACGCTGAAAAGCAACTAGGGCATGGTTGGATACTACCGAGCCTGACTCAAGCGATGGCCAACAGCGGAGATCCATTAGCAGAGACGTTTGCTCTGGCTGGCGCTACGCGAGAGAAGTGTGGGACGGATTTATCACTCGTTACTGGCCATATTGAAGAGGGCGTTTTTTCCGTCGCTTTATCGACACCGTCAGGCGAGTGGGGAGCGTTATATAAACTCTCGAAAAAGTATCAGCGCAATGATCAAGTTAAAGTGATCAGCACGGCAGCACTAGACTTGTTGCGTCGCTACCTAGAACGTAAACCGATGTTTGCGCATTATGCATTTTTAGAGAAAGTTAAAGAGATGCACCTCCCGAGCAGTGCTTTATAACCAAAGCTCTATACAGTAGTCTGAGAGACAAAACACAGAGACAAAAAAGCCAAGGTGATTACCTTGGCTTTTGCATTTTATACCGTCGAGTCAACGTTATGCGCGCTGCTTTTCTTTCATCGCGTAGTTAACGCCGCTAAGTGACAAATCTGATTTTGCTTTACAGATACAAGGTAATATTTCATCACTTTGTGTGTAAGCCATGGCAAAACCAACATACTCCACTTCACCAGACTCCAATTTGCAGCGACAGGCGCCGCAGTGCCCATCACGGCAGTTGTATTCTGGTAATAGGCCAGCTTGCTCCATTGTTTCCAAAATCGTATTGGAAGGGTTGGATTCAATGCTGATCAGTTTGTTGATTTTGAGTGTTGCCATTACAGCTCGAATCCTTCGAAGTCATCTGCGCGAACTTCATTGTCAATTTGACCCACAAGGTAAGAAGAGATTTCTGCTTCTTGAGGCGCAACTTGAACGTTATCTGAAGACAACCAAGCGTTAATCCATGGAATTGGGTTAGTTGTTGCTTCTGGATACGCTGCTGGTAGACCTACCGCTTGCATACGAATATTTGTGATGTATTCAACGTATTGGCTTAGGATGTCTTTGTTTAGACCGATCATAGAGCCATCTTTGAATAGATACTCTGCCCACTCTTTTTCTTGCTCAGCCGCTTCTTTGAATAGGTCAAAACAGTCCTGTTTTGCCTCTTCTGCGATTTGCATGAAAGTGAAGTCATCTTGACCGTTACGTAGCAGGTTGATCATGTGCTGCGTGCCGTTTAAGTGAAGTGCTTCGTCACGAGCGATCAGCTTGATGATTTTCGCGTTACCTTCCATTAGTTCGCGTTCTGCGAAAGCGAAAGAGCATGCGAAACTTACGTAAAAACGAATAGCTTCTAATGCGTTAACAGACATCAGACAGATGTACAGCTTCTTCTTAAGATCGTACAGACTAACCTTAACCGTTTCACCGTTAAGGACATGCTCACCTTCACCGTAGCGATGGTAATCATTCGTCGCTTGAATCAAATCGTCGTAGTAGTGCGCGATGTCTTTTGCACGCTTCAGAATGTGCTCGTTCTCAACGATATCATCAAACACTACAGCAGGGTCGTTCACGATGTTACGAATAATGTGTGTGTAAGAACGAGAGTGAATCGTTTCAGAGAAAGACCAAGTCTCAATCCAAGTCTCTAGTTCTGGCAGAGACACAAGCGGCAGCAGTGCCACGTTAGGGCTGCGGCCTTGGATAGAGTCAAGAAGCGTTTGGTACTTCAA
>NZ_WXWS01000383.1:0-3735 GCF_009904715.1 Vibrio sp. V42_P2S4T144
AATTACCTTAAACAGAGTTTGTACTAACTTCTCGTCCATTCTTGGGTTTTGACGTTGACCAACAAGCGGGCCTGGGCGAACAAATACGATTTCCTCAAAATCCATAGCTTCGATTCGTTGTTCCATTTGTCCTTTACAAGCTAAGTAATGGGATGGCGATTTACTATTTGCACCGAGGCTAGAAACAACCGCAAGGCGTTTGACTCCGATTGTTTTCATTTGTTGGGCGACTTTGCACACCAGATCAACATCTACTCTACGCAAATTATCCTTACTGCCTGCTTGCTTAAGGGTCGTGCCTAAACAGATAAAGCCGATGGTTGGTGTTGGTTGGTTCTCATCCCATTGGTGGATAGAAAGGTCTGCATCAATGAGAGGAATAAGCTTGTTGTCCACATCTAGGACGCCATCGAGTGGGCGGCGAGAAAGATAATATAATGTTCCAACACCTGATTGATTTATGAGGTTTGCAATGACTTTTGAGCCTACTAAGCCAGTTGCACCGGCGATGATTGCGCAGGTGTTGTTATCCATATCTTTTCTCCTATATGGGAACATAGTCTAAGCTATTGTAGCGGATTTCAACGAGTTACTTATAATCTCGTGCAAGAAAGGTGAGACGCTCTGCGAACTCGGCAGACTATCCTGAGATAAACTTGATTAGCGCTGCCCCAATTGGATGCAAGTGTATACAATAGTGGGCGCGCAAAAACTGTCGCTGAACAAGACCTCTTGAACAACAGAACACCTCTCACCCAGACAACATCAAAGGAACGTAAAAAATGGATGACTCTTTTGCTGCGGAGATACAAGCACGCATAGATAACAAAACCAAACCCGTCGGTTCTTTAGGCTTATTGGAAAAGGTGGCACTGCAGTTAGCTCTTATTCAAAGTCAGAATAAACCTCAGCCAGTTGATTCCATCGCTATCTGCAAACCAAGCATGCTGGTATTTGCTGGAGATCACGGCGTTGCAGAGGAGGGCGTGAGCATTGCGCCAAGCGAAGTCACTCAGCAAATGGTGGCTAACTTTCTCGCTGGCGGCGCAGCCATCAACTGTTTTTGCGACATTAATGGCATTCAACTCAAAGTAATAGATTGCGGCATGTTGGCTCCTATCGATGTGCTGGTTCCAGAATTTAAATCCCATCCCAACTTGGTTGAACAACGGTTGGGTAACGGTACGGCTAATTTTTCTAAACAATCAGCGATGTCCCCAGAACAAGTGGCGTTAGGTTTAGAATATGGTGCGAAGATTACTGAGCATACCATTTTGCATGGTTCAAACCTCTTGATGTTCGGCGAGATGGGCATCGGTAATACCAGTTCGGCCTCAGCACTGTTATCGGCGCTGAGCTCATTAGATATTGATTATTGTGTTGGCGTTGGCACCGGAATCAATCAACAGCAGTTGAGCCGCAAATATAAACTGGTAGCACAGGGGGTAAACCGATGTCGAGGTCTTGATACCAAAGCGATTCTCGCACAGGTTGGGGGCTTTGAAATCGTACAAATGGTGGGCGCTTTTTTAGAAGCCAAGCGGCTTAAAACTCCAGTTTTAGTGGATGGGTTTATCGTATCGGTAGCGGCTTATATTGCGACGTTGTTAGACGAAGAAACGCGTGAATACATGTTGTTTGCCCATCGCTCTGAAGAAAATGGACATAAATTTGTATTGGAACATCTTAAAGCAGAACCTCTGCTCGACCTTGGTTTACGGCTAGGGGAGGGAACAGGAGCCGCTCTTGCCTTACCCTTGTTAAAAGCTGCCGCTCAGTTTTACAACAAAATGGCGAGCTTCGAGAGTGCAGGAGTTACAGTATAGTGTCAGTCCCTGATAATTCTGAGAAAGTCACGCCGTCATCGTTAAGATACCAGTGGGAGTTATTTCTATTAGCTACCAGTTTTTTTAGCCGCTTACCCGTGCCCCAAGCGTTGCCTTACAGTGAAGAACGCATGAATCAGGCAGGCCGTTACTTTGCGTTAGTTGGTCTCGTGCTTGGAGCACTTTGCGCTTTGGTATTCTCGCTCACCTCAATTTTTTTCCCAGAGTCGGTTGCCATAGTATTAACGATGGTGTTTAGCTTATTGTTAACTGGGGCTTTTCACGAAGACGGCTTGACCGATATGGCGGATGGCATTGGCGGTGGCATGACCGTAGAGCGACGCCTCTCTATTATGAAAGACAGTCGTATTGGCACTTATGGTGCCGCCACTCTCATTATGGCGTTATTGGCTAAGTATGTTTTTTGGAGTGAACTGGCGAACTTGCCGCACTTTTGGTTGATCATTGTCGTCGCTTACACCGCAAGCCGAGCACTAGCAGCGACGCTTATTTATGACATACCTTATGTCAGTGACAGTGATACGTCGAAAAGTAAACCGCTAGCAAGTCGCCAGTCTTCTCTAGAAGTCTCCATTTTGTTGTTTACTGGTGGCGTAACATTGCTTGTGCTTGGTTTCGCGGATGCGATCTTGATATCGCTTGTTCTCGTGGTATTTCGTTTGATGTTCAAACGTTGGTTAACCAAGCGAATTGGCGGCTTTACGGGGGATTGCCTTGGCGCAGCGCAGCAGCTATCGGAACTGCTTGTTTATCTCACTATGATTGGGTTGTATCACTCCTCATGAAGCAATTGATACTCGGTGGCGCGCGCTCTGGGAAGTCGCATTTGGCAGAAAAAACAGCTAAGCAATTATCGGTCGCTTCTCAGCGAGCATTACACTATGTTGCAACCGCGCTGCCATTTGACCAAGAAATGCGAGAGCGAATAGCGCATCATCAAAAGCAACGCGGGGGCGAGTGGCAAGAGCATGAATGCCAGCTTCATTTATCTGAGTTACTGACAAATTTCGCTACCACCGATGTTGTATTGGTCGATTGTTTAACCTTGTGGCTCAACAATTGGATATTTGAGTTAGGTGATGAATGTTCCAATGAGAAGCTAGAAGCAGAAATTGAAAAGCTTATACAGGTGGTGCGTGGCTCAGATGCGACGTTAATATTCGTCTCTAACGAGGTTGGAATGGGCATTGTACCTTTGGGGGCGGTTAGTCGTTATTTTGTGGATAATGCAGGACGGATGAATCAAAAACTAGCCAGTGTTTGCCATCGCGTTACCTTTGTTGCTGCTGGTTTGCCGTTGGTTCTTAAAGAGTAGGATGGAACAAAATGAAAACACTCAATATCTATCTTGTGCGTCATGGAAAAGTAGACGCTCCACCAGGACTCCATGGCCAAACAGATGTAAAAGTTACGCCTGCTGATCAAGAGAGTATTGCTCGGGCTTGGGCCGAGAGTGGACGAGGTGTGGGAGGAATAATTTCTTCTCCGCTTTCACGCTGTCAAGAACTGGCAAACATCATTGCTGAACAGCAATTATTACCAGTAATGACGGATGAGTCTTTACAAGAGATGGCATTTGGTGATTTTGATGGTATGCCTTTTGATATGCTCACTGAGCAGTGGAAAAAGCTAGATGCTTTTTGGCAATCGCCAGCACAACATACGTTGCCGAATGCTGAGAGCTTAAGCACATTTTCTGAGCGCATATGTCGCGTTTGGTCTCAAATCATCAACGATATCAATGACAATCTACTTATCGTCACGCATGGTGGCGTCATTCGTATGATTCTTGCTCATGTATTGGAGTTAGATTGGCGTAACCCAAAGTGGTATTCGACGTTGTCGATAGGAAACGCTTCTGTCACGCATGTAACAGTTACCATAGATG
>NZ_WXWS01000302.1:0-3735 GCF_009904715.1 Vibrio sp. V42_P2S4T144
GGTCTACATTGTTAAAGAGCTTTCCTGTTGAGCTTCGCTCAAAACAGGACGGCCATTTTAGCGAGTTAAAGTTTAGTGTCAATCACTTTTTTCAAACTTTCTTCAAGCGTTTCCGCTTGGCTAATTTGGCTTGCTAACTTGGCTCTTACTTTCGAAACTTAAGCTTCGAAGCGTTGCCGTGTCAGCGAGGTGGCATTATAGAGATTGCGATCACATTGGCAAGCCCTTTTTCTCGTTTTTTTTGATTTTTTTATCGTTTGGGTGTTTTTTATTCTAAAAGGCGAGTTTTCACTACTATTCTACCTCCATACACCCTGTAATCGCCCTGAATAAGGAAAAAAGATGAGCTCAATGAGAAGCTACAAAGGTATAAAGCCTGAACTTGGTGAGCGTGTTTACGTTGACCCAACCTCTGTTTTAGTCGGTGATATCCGAATTGGCGATGATTCTAGCATTTGGCCATTGGTAGCAGCGCGAGGCGATGTAAACCACATTCACATTGGTGATCGAACGAATATTCAAGATGGCAGTGTTTTGCATGTCACCCATAAGAACGCTGAAAACCCAAACGGCTACCCATTGATTATTGGTAATGACGTTACGATTGGCCACAAAGTGATGCTGCACGGTTGTCAGATCCACGATCGTGTTTTGGTTGGTATGGGAGCTATTGTTTTAGATGCTGTTGTAATTGAGTCAGAGGTGATGATCGGAGCAGGCAGTTTAGTGCCACCTGGGAAAGTATTAGAAAGTGGCTACTTATATGTTGGAAGCCCAGTAAAACAAGCTCGCCCTCTATCAGAAAAAGAACGAGCTTTCTTGCAAAAGTCTGCCAACAACTATGTGCAAAACAAAAACGACTACTTAAATGAAGTAAAAGACTTGAACTAAAGCCCTGTTAACCGATGATGATATGGCCTTCTTCGTTGAAGGCTTCATCTTCTATTAGCTCTTCAGCCATTTCTTCTAGGTCGAATCGGTAATCAGTAAACACTTTAATTGCCGCTTGCTCAGTTTCAATCAGTGAACCACTGAGCTTTTCTAACTTTTGTTTCGTCACAAAGCACTCTATTAGTGCGCCTGATTGTTGCGCCGAAAAGTTTACCGATTGTGATACTTCATCCCATGATTGAATATCTGGGAATAAGATGGATTGATTCATCGCTTATTGACCTTCAAGGTTCTTTCTTAGTTCTCTGAGAATTTGTTTGGCACCAGGACGTAAGCCACGCCAGAGCATAAAGCTTTCCGCAGCCTGCCCAACTAACATTCCAAGACCATCATACGCATGAGCGGCGCCATTATCTTTTGCCCATAAGTTAAAGCTCGTCACCCCTTTGCCATAAATCATGTCATAGCTTGTACTGTTAGCGGCAAAGATGGAGGATGAAATAGTCGGCAGTTCACCACTAAGAGAAGCGGATGTGGAGTTAATGATGACATCATACTCTTCATCAATACTTGCCATCTCTTTGGCGAGGATAGGACCGTGAGAGACAAACAGCTCTGCGAGCTCTTGTGCTTTACTAAAGGTACGGTTGGTAATGGTTAAAGAGGTCGGCTTTTGATCGAGTAGTGGCTTAATAACACCACGAGCTGCACCACCAGCACCAATAATTAGGATTCGCGCACCTTCCAATACAACCTGATGCTGAAGCAGATCTTGCACTAAACCTGCACCATCAGTGTTGTCACCGATGATTTCACCATCGTCTAACTTCTTGAGGGTATTTACCGCGCCTGCTAACTGAGCCCGTTCTGTCAATCGACTAGCAAATTGATAAGCATCTTCTTTAAATGGCATAGTGATGTTGCACCCCTTGCCACCTTCAGCAAAAAACACCTTCGCCGCGTCAATAAAACCATCAACAGGTGCACTTTCTGCGGTATACACCAAAGATTGATTAGTTTGACGAGCAAACAAGGTGTGAATGAATGGCGACTTACTGTGTCCGATAGGATTACCAAACACGGCATAGCGATCGATTTGCTGGGTCATTTCCTTACCTTTGTTCCTTACTTAGATATAGAGAAAACAGGGCCACCTGATTACAGATGACCCTATCACTATCTATCTATATAGAAAAGGAGATTCCGTGCTTACCACTCTCGGGGCGTTAGGTATCGCTCGTAAAGTTCAGCTTCTGGCGATCCCGCTTCTGGCTCGTAGCAGTACTCCCAGCGAGCGAGCGGCGGCATTGACATCAGAATCGACTCAGTACGCCCACCACTTTGTAAACCAAATAAGGTGCCACGGTCATACACTAAGTTGAACTCTACGTAACGGCCGCGACGATATAGTTGGAATTCACGCTCACGCTCACCATACTTGAACTCTTTACGACGAGAAACGATCGGCAAGTAAGCCTGGCAATAGCCTTCACCCACTGCTTTGATGTAAGCAAAACACTTATCAAATTCCCACTGGTTTAGATCATCAAAGAACAAACCGCCAACACCGCGAGTTTCATTACGATGTGGTAGGAAGAAGTATTTGTCACACCATGCTTTATGCTCTTGGTAAACATCGTCACCAAATGGCGCACAAAGCAGTTTTGCAGTGT
Organism: Vibrio sp. V42_P2S4T144; assembly: GCF_009904715.1. Taxonomy (NCBI): domain Bacteria; kingdom Pseudomonadati; phylum Pseudomonadota; class Gammaproteobacteria; order Vibrionales; family Vibrionaceae; genus Vibrio; species Vibrio sp. V42_P2S4T144. The sequence continues at coordinate 2,565 of NZ_WXWS01000302.1, forward strand.
CGTGCCATGATTGGCAATCTTCTTCAAATGGATAGAACGGCGTTAGGTCAAAACCACCACCAAACCACCAAATTGGGTCTTCGCCATCTTTTTCTGCAATAAAGAAGCGGACATTGGCGTGTGAAGTCGGTACATAAGGGTTTTTAGGGTGAATAACCAAAGAAACACCCATCGCTTCAAAACGACGACCCGCTAGCTCTGGGCGATGCGCTGTCGCAGATGCTGGCATTTCTTTCCCTTCCACATGCGAGAAGTTCACGCCTCCCTGCTCGAAAACAAGGCCATCACGCAAAACACGTGAGCGACCACCGCCACCCAGACGCTCTCCTTTTTCACGTTGCCATGCATCTTCGACAAAGACGGCCTTTCCATCTTCTTGTTCTAACTGCTGACAAATGGAGTCCTGAAGTGACATCAAGAACTGCTTTACGGCGTGCTTATCGATCGCTGACATACGTTATTACCTATTACGTGAAACCTAATGATGGCTGGCTAGCAGGGTTAACCCTGTCTTAATATTTGTGAAGTTTTGGCGTCACGAATCTCGCTGGGTTTATCACGACCGCTGGTCTCGCCACGAAGAATGGCGACCAGCTTATCACCCAACTGCTCTTCGACTTCTTCCGTGGTCATACACGGTGGTAAGCTGGAGAGATTCGCGCTGGTAGAGGTTAACGGCTTTCCGAATGCATTACACATTTTTTGCACCAAAGGATGATCAGTCACACGAACCGCAATTGAATCAAACTGCCCTGAAACCCAGTTGGATACTTTATCGCTCGCTGGCATGATCCAAGTGTATGGGCCTGGCCAAGTGGCATGAACAGTCTGTAATTGTTCTTCAGTCAACTGAGATTCATCAATATAAGGCAAAAGCTGATCATAACTTGCCGCGATTAGAATCAGCCCTTTTTCTACCGGACGCTGCTTGAGCTCTAATAGCTTTTGAATTGCTTCTGGGTTATCTGGATCACATCCGACACCAAAAACCCCTTCTGTTGGATAGGCAATCACTTCGCCTTGCTTGAGTGCGTTGAGCACTTGTTCAAAGTTATCCACCGATTACTTCCTATTTGTTTGACTGTGTTGTTTTCACTAAGTGTACAAATATTCACTCTCAGACACTAAAGCAATTTTTTTATAAAATGTATCAATAGCGCCAACAACAAGA
>NZ_WXWS01000360.1:0-3728 GCF_009904715.1 Vibrio sp. V42_P2S4T144
ACTATACGCTGGTGGCAACTGAGACTTTATTACTTTATGGGTATTATTAGTTTAGATATTAATGAGTATGTTTGCGTACTTATCGCTATTCTTCATCAATCTGGTTTCTAAGTGATAGTTAATTACATCCAACATTCGGGCGCGTTCTACCAGCTCGCTAGTAACTTTACCCTTTTGATATAGCCAATCTACTATGTCGCTAAGTCTCCAAAGAGGATCTTTCTTTGAAGCCTTGCGAACTGGCACAGGGAAGCCGCCGCCACCAAATGTGCCCTTTTTATATTTTGCTAATGTACTTTTCTTAACTCCGGTGAACTCCGCAGCTTCGCCCAAACTCACAAGGTCGCCCTCAATAGAGATAACCTGCAAGTTGTAGCCATCTACCGACTCCACATCCTTAATTGCTTGTGTGACCGCTTGAACGAACGTTTCAGCCTCTCGCTCAAATTCGATATATAGCATTTCATCAACAGACATAACCGCAGCGTCAGAGCAAGCGCCCTCATACAGTTTGCACGATACGTCGAGTAAATCGTTGTCGTTCGTGATGTTGATATTGCCGATGTTTAGAGTGAACTCATAGATACTCATCGAACTCTCTGCTCTCTATCCATGTATACAATTGTGCCTATACTACCAATTAGACACAAAAAAGCCACCGTGCTGGTGGCTTAATGGTTAACTGTTTTTCATCTTATCTAACGCTTCCATCAGAATTTTTGCTGTCTTAGCGTCATTGTTATCAAGAGCTTCTTTAATCTGAGCCTTTAGTGCAGTAATCGCAGCATTGTCGTTTTCGATTGTGGTACGAACGGTCTGTCGAATCGCTTCTTCTTTGGCAATTCTTCTAACCTTGCTTTTCTCAAGCTTATCAGCCACTTCTTTGCGCTTTTCACTTAGCTTATTCGCACTTGGCTTTAATACGTACTTCCAAGTCACATAGCTTCCACCAAGAACCGCTATGACAACCATAATCAGTATTAGAGCATTTCTTTGGTTCTGAGCATCATACCTAACATTGAACTCGGCTTTCGCGCCATCATGAATAGCGTTGTAGGCATCACGGTATCCAACCAAACGAACGGACTTAACAATTGAATATGTTGGGTCGCTCTCAATCAGACCTTTTGGAACCTTAACTTGTTTAAGGCCATCCAGTTTAATTAGCTTGTCATCGGATATTTGACCATACCCACTCACCTTAACAACAGGATCGGACTCTTGAGATAGCGAGCGAACAAACGTCTCCTTTTCTCTACGACTATACGTATTCCAATAATTGTTAGACTTGGCACTCGTTTCTCCATAGCTAATCGTAACGGTATAGCTATGGCCAAAGCGCGTTCTTGAGTCATCTGCCATAGTGCTACGAACATAGGCGCTGTTGTCGCAGTTGCTTTCCTTGTAAGATGCGAAAATACGGAGCTTGTCCCATTCAGGGGCGCAGTATCGAGATATGGTCAATGTCGTATCCTCATCTATCTTCCAGCTGTAAGACGATGAGCGGTTCTGTTCTGCGGGTATATCGATAACGTCAGTCTTAGCCATTGCCAAAGCTGGCACTAACAGTAAAAGCGAAGCAAGTTTAGTTTTGTAGGGCGTCATTTCTGTATATCTTTTGGGGAGTTAGGGTGTACATAATACACCAGAGTTTATAACTGCATCTATCCGTTGGCGTTCATCTAAAGTGGCCGTAAATCAGGATAGGGATGGCCACCAGCTAACTGGCAGCCAATGGAAAGTTAATAGCCGTTTGCTTTTCGTGGTAGCTTGGCAATCACCGCCAACACTTCATCACATAGCGCTTGGGTCATCTTCATAGGGTCAATGTCGTTAACGTTCACTAGGTGGCGAACGTCACGAATATCCCGAGCCAATTTGCAGCATTCTTGCCACTCTTTGAGCTGGTCAGTAACAACGCCATGTATCCTGGCAAACTCCGAATTGCTTCGGAAATTAGCCTTATTGACATACTCCCCTAGCTAATTCGCTAGGGGATTCTTAGTTCAACACGCTTTCACTAGATAGCCTCTTTTGAGGCTATCCCCGATCCAGTCGCTCCCTAAGCTAACCCTGCCAGCCCGACAGTTTTTATGTTCATTGCTGCGTTAATATCGCGGTCGTGGTGCGTATTGCATTCTGGACAAGTCCAGTTTCGGATATTAAGCGGCATTGATTCGTGTACGAACCCACAACAGCTACAACGCTTTGAGCTAGGGAAGAAGCGATCTATCTCAACGATAGTTCGTCCAGCCCATTCTGCTTTGTATTTGAGTTGGCGAACGAACTCACCCCAACTCGCATCAGCGATGTGTTTTGCTAGTTTTGGATTGCGGAGCATGTTCTTCACTTGTAGCGATTCAACACAAACAACTTGGTTTTCGTTTATCAGTTTGCGAGACAACTTGTGTAAGTTGTCTAATCGACTATCAGCAATTTTCGCGTGTAGACGGGCTACTTTCTGGCGCACCTTAGCGCGATTATTACTGCCTTTCTTTTTCTTGGCGAGTTGGCGCTGTAGGTATGCCAGTTTGTTTTGGTAGCGTTTGAAGTGGCGAGGATTATCGACTTTCTCGCCGCTATCTGTGATGAACAGGTTATTTAAACCCAAATCAATACCAACCGTCTTAGCGGTTACAGGCATTGGTTTAGGCTCAAAACGACATAGCATAGACACAAAGTATCGGCCTGCGGTGTCTTTTGAGATTGTGACTGTGGTTGGTTCGCTAGGTAGTTCACGACTCCAACGGATATTAAGTGGCTGCTTGGACTTGGCAATAAATAGCTGTCCATCGCGGAACTTAAATGCAGATTTAGTGAACTCAGCAGACTGTTTGTGACGTTTCTTTTTTTCGACAGGGTATTTTGCTCGACCCTCAAAGAAGTTCTTAAAAGCAGCTTGCTGGTGACGTAGTGATTGTTGCAAAGGCACAGAAGAAACATCATTAAGCCAGCTTAACTCCGGTTCTTTCTTAAGTTCGGTCAATCGGCTTGATGCTGCGCTGTAGTTCACCTTAATTTTGTCATTACGGTAAGCGTCAGTTCTCCAATGTAGGATTCTATTGTAAACAGTTCGCACACAACCGAACGTTCTTGCTAGAAGTTCAGCTTGCTCATCAGTTGGATAAAACCGTTGTTTGATTGCGATCTCTTTCATGTCTTACAAACGCTTTTGACTTAACTCATTGAGAAAGCCCCGCAATAAACGGGGCTTTCTCTCCCGATTTAATTTGTCTGGAAATCCATTTTTTTTAGAGCAAGTTCAAACCCCGAGCAAAACAGATATTGAGCGTCCAGAATTGAATCAACGCGAAGATCACCACCACAAAGCAGCCAATCTTGAAAATGCTGTTCTGGCGAATCGTTCCAATCGACAGGTTGTAAGGCGTTGTAGATCTGACAAAGAAGCTCTACAGGCGCGTTTAGATCTTGGGAGAGGTAGTCTTGCGCAGCTTGAAGTGCGGCGCGCATGTTGATTGTAGAAGTACCAATCATGATTTTTGTCCTAGTAAGTTGATGTTTAACTCACCAAAACTGGTCTCAATCAGTGGTGGTGAGCTGATTCGAGGTTGAGACTACCGCCTACTAGGAAACGGCCAACCTTTCGGTTGCCTCAAACCAGCCCACCATAATTAGGATGTGCAGATTTTACGCAATAAAAAACCAGCAGGATGCTGGCGACTTGCGCCTAGTAAGTTTCGGGGTCTCAATCCCGACACTGGATTTTG
>NZ_WXWS01000659.1:0-3725 GCF_009904715.1 Vibrio sp. V42_P2S4T144
GAAAATAACCGAACCCGGTTCTCTGCTGATTGTTTTTCTTCATGTCTATTTTGGCTTCGTGTAAATGAAAACTCATTGTACCTGTGAGGACTTTTCTTTCAAAGCCCTGACAAATGACGTCTTGTTAAGTGGAATCGTGGCAAGAATCACAACAAAAAACGGAACTTCTTGCATTAAGTTGTTCTAAATCTACATATAGTTTTGGTAAAGTAAACGTATCATTCAGATTTATTGCACTTGGGTTGCTGCTCAAGGAACTGCGAGTAGTAAAAACAAGTATATTGAGAGTAAATAATGCAGGAATTGCGATTCGTACTCATTGTTGTTGGCGCATTAGCCATCGCGGCATTACTGTTTCATGGTTTATGGAGCAGTAAAAAAGAAGGCAAAGCAAAGTTTGGTAACAAGCCACTTGGTAAGCTGGATGTTGACCAAGAAGACAAAAATGATCTTGTTGAGAAAGAACGAGACTTCGCTCCCGCTCCTGAAGATGACTTTGAGATCATTCGCAAAGATCGCAAAGAACCAGATTTTGGGATGGCGAGTTCTTTCGACAACAAGTTTGAATCTGACCCGTTATTCGGTGGTCCATCTGAAGTCAAACAGACGCAGCAGGAGCCGGATGACATCCCTTCATTTGTTGCAGAAAAAGATAAAGAAGAGGACGTTGAGCCTGTTGTTCAAGCAACAGTAGCTGAAGAGCCATTCCAGCCTGCTGTGGAAGAAGAAGTTATTCCCGCCGCGTTTGATATTACGGAGAAAGAACAGCAAGTCGAAACGGTTAGTGAGCCTGTCGTTGCAGAGCCTAAGGAAGAGCCAAAGCCAGAACCTGAAATGCAAGTGATTGTATTGAATGTGCACTGTGCTGGTGAAGAGCCATTTGTTGGTACTGCTTTATTTGAAAGTATGCAACAAAACGGTCTAATTTATGGCGAGATGGATATTTTCCATCGTCATGTCGACTTGTCCGGTAACGGCAAAGTGCTGTTTAGCGTCGCTAATATGATGCACCCTGGTACGTTTGAACATGCTGATCCTGCTGAGTTTACAACGAAGGGTATTTCATTCTTCATGACATTGCCTTGTTATGGCGAGGCTGAACAGAACTTCAACTTAATGCTCCGAACTGCGCAGCAAATTGCTGATGACTTAGGTGGTAACGTACTTGATGACCAGCGCAACTTAATGACGCCAGATCGTTTAGCATCTTATCGACGTCAAATAGTTGAGTTTAATGCCGCTAACGCATAATCTTAACAGCAAATAATAATAGGGCTCCGGATGGAGCCCTTTTTCTTGGATTTCCCAACCTCACCGATTGAAAATACACGGGGCTTTACTATGTCTGAATCAGTACTTCAGCGACTAGAAGAACTAAAAGAGTCGTTGCATTACCACGCTGTGCGTTACTACGTGGAAGATAACCCAGAGATCCCTGATGCCGAGTACGACCGTTTAATGCGAGAGTTACTGGATATTGAAGCTGAGAACCCTGACTTAATAACCGTAGACTCGCCAAGCCAACGTGTCGGTGGGCAACCTCTCTCTGCGTTTAGCCAAGTGACACATGAAGTACCGATGCTTTCGCTTGATAACGCGTTTGATGATAGTGAACTCGATAGTTTCCACAAGCGCGCACAAGAGCGCGTGGGCAGCCAGAGTGTGAAAGAATACTGTTGTGAGCCTAAATTGGATGGACTCGCCGTAAGTTTGTTATATGAGAATGGCGTTTTAGTTCAGGCGGCCACTCGAGGCGATGGTACTACGGGTGAAAACATCACAGAGAATGTGCGTACGATTAAAGCTATTCCTTTAAAACTCAGAGGTAATGACTGGCCAAATCGTCTTGAAGTTCGTGGTGAAGTCTTTATGCCGAAAGCTGGGTTTGAAAAGCTCAATGAATTAGCAAGGAAGAAAGGCGAGAAAATCTTTGTTAATCCACGTAACGCTGCGGCAGGTAGCTTACGACAATTGGATTCACGTATTACGGCTTCTCGTCCGCTTAGCTTCTATGCATACAGTGTAGGCGTGGTGCAAGGTGCAGAATTGGCAGCAAGTCATTACGAACGCTTTTTGCAAATCAAATCTTGGGGACTGCCAATGTGTCCGGAAACTAAGCGAGTTGAAAGCTTGGCGGATGTAAAAGCTTACTACCAAGATATATTGCAGCGTCGTGATGCCCTCCCTTATGAGATCGATGGTGTCGTTATTAAAATTGACGATATTGCCGTGCAAGAGCGTCTGGGTTTTGTTGCTCGCGCTCCACGTTGGGCGATTGCCTACAAATTTCCAGCTCAGGAAGAAATGACGACACTGAATGAAGTGGAGTTCCAAGTCGGTCGCACTGGTGCGATTACACCTGTTGCTAAACTAGAGCCTGTATTTGTTGGTGGGGTAACGGTAAGTAATGCGACGCTTCATAACGCAGATGAGATAGAACGTCTGCAAGTCAAGATTGGTGATCACGTTGTGATCCGCCGTGCTGGCGATGTTATTCCGCAAGTCGTTTCTGTCATCAAAGAGCGTCGACCAGAAACAGCTCGAGATATTGTTTTCCCAACTCAGTGTCCTGTTTGTGGTTCGCATGTTGAGCGGATCGAAGGAGAAGCGGTAACACGTTGTATGGGGGGCTTAGTTTGCCAAGCCCAACGCAAACAAGCGCTAAAACACTTTGTTTCTCGTAAAGCGTTAGACGTTGACGGTTTAGGCGATAAAGTGATCGAGCAGCTTGTTGATCGTGAGATGGTGAAAACTCCTGCTGACTTATTTAAGTTATCAGCGGGGATTTTAACCGTACTAGATCGCATGGGACCAAAGTCTGCGCAGAATATTGTGAATGCGTTAGAAAAATCCAAAGAAACAACTTTACCTCGGTTTTTGTATTCACTGGGGATCCGTGAAGTTGGCGAGGCAACCGCAGCAAACTTAGCAATGCACTTTAAAACGTTGGGAGCGATCCAAAATGCTACCGAAGAGCAGTTGATTGAAGTGCAAGACATCGGTGCTGTGGTTGCTCAACATATTACGACTTTCTTTAGTGAAGAACAGAACCAAGCGGTGGTTAAAGATTTGCTTGAACAAGGAATTCATTGGCCAGAGATTAATACTACTGAGCAGAATTACCATTAGAAGGTAAAACAGTAGTATTAACGGGAACACTTTCTCAACTGGGGCGTACAGAAGCCAAAGAAGCCCTCCAAGCACTGGGGGCTAAAGTGACGGGTAGTGTTTCTAAGAAAACCGATATTTTGTTTGCTGGTGAAAATGCAGGTTCGAAGCTCGCAAAGGCACAAGAACTGGGTATCGAAATTAAAACAGAACAAGACTTACTCGAATTGATGAATTAAGTCTTCTCAAAAAAGCTAAAAAATAACTAAAAGCCCCGTATGGTAAGCATGCGGGGCTTTTTCTTGTTCATAATTAAGTGTTTTTTTATTGAGTAATTGATGCCTTTGTTCTTTTCAGTGATCAAGATCGAACCTTGGGGTATTGGTTTTTTTGGCTTTTTTAGTCTGCGAGTGACTTCAAGTTGATACTTTCAGGCTAAATTTAAATGTTTGATTTTAAATGATATTTTGTTGAGTTGTGTTGGTGTTGTTAAAAATAAGATCTGGATCAATAAGTTATATGGAACTTTGGAGTGGCTCATATTTTTTTAGAAAAAAAATAAGTTCCATTTGGATGTTTTTAGCTGCGAAGTTAGTCTTAATCACGTGGATACACGG
>NZ_WXWS01000054.1:0-3687 GCF_009904715.1 Vibrio sp. V42_P2S4T144
CTTCACATTAACCCCAAGCCTGTATAGTGCTCGGGATATTTGTGGATGATTTGCTTTATATAACCTTGATGCTCTCGCAGAGCATCAACACATTCTCGAGATAACCATCCCTGATATACCCATTTTTCAAGTTCTAACAATGCGTATGGGATGGACCACGCTTGTCTGTACGGATGGTGCGTTGTCATAAAATCAAAGGCATTCGCGACAGCCGTAATTTGCGCGGCGATTGGTATATCATCATTGGTTAAACCATAAGGATAACCAGTGCCATTTAAGTTTTCGTACTGATAAGTAACCATCTGCAAAAACAAAGTCACACTCGGGTGAACCGGATTTCCGATACGGGCAACTATGTCATCCGCTGAATCGATACAACGCTCAATATGTTGAATCAATATCGCCTCTTGTTCTTGAGAGTAATTTGTTCGGCGGCTAGCAATTTCAACTGGCAGCTGACTATCACCGAGCGCATGGAACTGAGCAAAAATACCAATATCTTCGACCATTTCGTCATTCAGGTGATAACGATCCGCTAACTGCGTTGCGATAATTTGACTGTAGTACTTCATGCGTTTGGTATGCGCGTAATACTCAGGTGAATAGCCTGGCATCATACATTGCATTCGGTTCGCTAGCGTTTCTATCGCATTGACTACTTGAGTCTCTGATTCAACCGCAAATCGAATCATTTCGAAATAAGGTTTAAGACCATTCAGCGCTTCTAAACTAAACGCATCACGTTGAGTGGAGTTCAAAAATACAAAACCAGTAAAAGCTTTGTTGTCATAACAAGGAATAGCAGCCGACGACTGATATCCGTGTTTGAGTAAAATTTGAACCCGAGGACAGTGATTAATATCATGAAGGTCTTCGACGATACGAGGAACCGCGTTTTTAGAGGCAATATTAAGGTGGTGGAGTTTACGGAATGCTGATTCGTGATGGGCTAAACACCAAGTGTCGAACTCACTTTCTGCAAATGACTTGAGCACATCTTGGTCTGGGTGATATTTTGCAAATGACACCCTATCAATACATGGCAAGTGCGCCTGCATCCTGCCTTTTAGCGTTTGCAGTTGCTCGTTAAGCGGTTTTGCAAACGGGTAAAAACTCCGGTGCGCCATGCTTCACCTCCACACCAAAGCAGAGAAACAAGAAAAGCTCATTGTGTTGCAAATTCAATGGTATTTTGAGCGGTTTTCTCCACTTAAATTATCGATATACCACAACTTAAGTGTACGAAATAAAAGCACATTTCTACCAATTTTTTCACCGGATATCTTACGGTAATTTGATCCAGATTAAAAAAGCCAACGAGCGAAACTCGTTGGCCTAACAATACTGATTGATTACGATGGATTCAGTAACTAGAAGTTATTCAAAGAACGTTCTAAACAACTAGCCTAGAGCAGGAAGCACACCCAGCGTAATTAACACCTGAGCGAATACGATGCCAGTGCCAGCGATGCCCGTTATCACTAACGCACCTTGACCACCTGCGACGCGGTACTCCCCAGTAAAATCATCCGATTTACGAACCTTGATCACCATAACCAAAGGCAAAAAGATGGCTAAAATCGCTAAGGCAATCGCTGCATAGCCCAAAGCCATAATAAAGCCTTGAGGATAGAAAAGTGCGAAGCCTAGCGGTGGAGTAAACGTCACTAGTGCCGCAATCAAACGATTAGGCTTATCGTTACTTCCTTTGATGGTATCACCCAAAAATTCGAATAGACCCAAACTCACGCCAAGGAACGATGTCAACAATGCCAAGTCAGCAAACACACCAACAATGCTACCCAAATTTGATTGGTGTACTGTCTGAGATAGTTGACCAATCAGTGCGCTCAACCCTCCGTTCTCAACAAGCGTACTTTGGCTAACCACACCCAACGTCACGATTTGCCAAAAGATATAAATAACGAGTGGAATCGTCGAACCAATAATAACGGCTTTGCGTAAAGAAGAAGTGTCACCGTCTAAGTAATTCACAATTGCAGGTATACTTCCGTGGAAACCAAACGAAGTAAAGATCACCGGAATCGCCGCTACAACAAGGCCTTGTTCGATTGGCATACTTAACAAGTAAGATTCCGTAACGTTTGGAGCAAGAAAAGAAAGCACCGCAACCATCGCAATGAGCTTCATCGCGAACAGGACTCGGTTTACTTTATCGACCGTACCGGTACCCACTGTCACAACTAAAGTCACAATCAAGGTAAAGATTATCGTTGATGTAGGCCCTGAAATATCGAGGTCAAACCATTGTGCAAGGCGGTCTCCGAACTGAGCACCACCGCCAGCGATATACGCTGCACATAATGAGTAGAAAAGAAACAACATCGCAAAACTTGCCACCCACTTGCCTTTTTGACCTAGGATCTGTTTCGCCAAAGTATGAAGTGTAGCACTACTCTCCGCATGTTGATGAAGCTCAAGCATAAGCAAGGCAGTGAAAGCCATCAGAGCCCATAAGCCTAGCATGATGATAATAGAAGTTGAAAAACCAATGCCGGCAGAGGCAAGTGGAAGCGCTAGCATACCAGCGCCTATTGTAGTGCCCGCAATAATTAGCGTACTACCGAATACTTTAGAACGACTCATTGTATATTAATCTTTACACTTTATTAGAAATTATCAGTATTAGATCGGGCAACGGCGGACCGAAACCAACACCATATTTGTATTGCCGTCGATATTGTAGGATCTTTAGCAGAAGATCAAGCAAAGTGTAAGGATAAAAAACCACACATGTAAACTATAATTTACACCTTGCTGATATTTAACAATAACTGTGTGCATTCTTCCCTGTTCATGAACTTGGGAACAGGGTAATTCCAGTGCGCCTCTTTCAGAATTAAATCAACAAGCGCATCAGCATCTTCACGTTGAATGAGCGCACTGGTTTGCTCAATATCAATAGTTGAAAACAAGGACTCCAGATTCGCCAAAAAATGCTGAGCACTTGCGTTACCTAACTGCCCCTCGGCCGTCAACTCATCGAGCTTTCTTAGTTGAGGCTCAATCTCTGATAATGAAAAGCGCAGCACAGGCAACAAGGCTAATCCGTTTGCCATACCATGAGGTATTCCATATCTCGCACCGAATGTGTGAGCAAAGGCATGAACATAACCCAAACTCGCTTTGGTAAATGCTAAACCCGCGTAATAGGATGCCATAGCCATTTTATGACGAGCTTCGACATCATCCCCTTGCATCACAGCCCTAGGAAGATATTTAAAAATGAGTTTAATAGCGGCAACCGAATAAGCCATCGTTTCTTGAGTAGCGTTTTTCGATACATAGGCCTCAATAGCGTGGGTTAATGCATCAACGCCAGTATCAGCCGTGATCTTAGGAGGTAAACCAATCATTAAATTCGCATCTAAAGCTGCCATTAGTGGCACCAACTTTGGATCCATTAAAGGGGTTTTAATGTGTGAGGAGGGATCTGACACGACCGCAGCGATAGTAACTTCACTTCCGGTTCCAGCCGTTGTTGGAATAGCAAAAAGCGGTGCTGGCATTCGCCATACCTTCAATAGTCCAGCTAATTTTTTTATTGGCCGTTTATTGGTAACTTTCGCAGCAATAACTTTTGCACAATCCATTGCAGAGCCGCCACCCAAAGCTAATATGCCCTCACAATGAAAACGATGATAAGCCTCTAGACCGCTCTCAACC
>NZ_WXWS01000463.1:0-3674 GCF_009904715.1 Vibrio sp. V42_P2S4T144
GCAATATATATACCAACAAGCCAATAATAATATAAGCAACTGATTATAAAAGACTATTATTTATTATTTGCTAGAAATTGAAGATCGCAAGAATGAATGGATGTTTATTTTTGTCATACATTGTGCCATTGTTGTGTGACAAAATGATACACATTAAATCCAAAGGAAAATATGGTTAAATTGACTAAAGTCTCTCTGTCTGCTCGTATCTTATTATTCGTTTTCCTACCACTATGGGGCTTATCCGCCGCGTCTATTGGCATTGGAACTTATTATCTTGCTGATTTACAGACAAGCAAGCTGAAAGGCGATCTCAAGCTGATCGCCAGAGCAATCGATGTTCCTATTGGAGAGGCGATCCGCAAAGGAGATATAGAAACAGTTCAGAGGACGCTTGATGCCATTTTTGATTTAGGCCAGGTATATGGTGCGTCCGTCTACAATCAGGATGGTCAGCGTATTGCTGCGGCCGGGATTGCTAAACGAGACAATAAAGATAACCCTATCGCACTTGAGCTGCTTGAAGTTGGACGTGACGCCAATATCTATCAACGTCAAGCGGGCAAACAAGTCTATTCTCATTTTCTTCCTATTACCGATAAACGAGGGCAGATATCGAGCCTTGTCGAAATCACTCGTCGTGCTAGTGATTTTTCGTCTTCTATGAATACTTTGTCGCTCTGGGCCTGGTGTGTATGGGGTGTTATCGGGTTGCTCACTTTAATTATTGTCTATTTAGGTCATTATCGAGCAGCAGGTCGTGATGTAGCACAGTTAACGAGTATCATGGCTAAGATTGGCCAAGGACAATTAGACTTACGAGCCTCTGACTCAAACACATACGAACTATCTTCTATTGCTCGGGCGCTAAATCGAATGCTCGATGATATTGCGCTTGCACAGCAAGAAATACTGGCTCATCAAGAACATGAAACAAAGCTGAATCTGAGATTAGAACGTAATGAGCGCATGGCGACGTTAGGACGATTCGTCGGAGGTGTGGCCCATGAATTAGGAGCACCATTGAATGTGATTGATGGTAGAGCAAGGCGTTTATCACGATTTATTGATAAGAACTCGGCGTTATATGAGCTGACGGCGATTAGAGGGCAAGTTAAACGGCTAACTCGAATCGTTCGACAGTTGTTAGACTTTTCTCGAAATAGCAACCAAAAAGAAAAAGTACTTATCTTAGATTTAGTGGTACATGCTAGTGAATCACTGAATCATGAACAAATGGAGTCGTCCCCTGTAATTACCATCAATATTCCTGATCACCCATCGGTATTCGTTGATCCTGACCTGTTCGAATTAGCGATAATTAACTTGCTACGAAATGCAAGCCAAGCCGCTCAAGAAAACGTACTCGTTGAATATGGTGAATCGCATGACGGCTGGTCGATAACCATCAGCGATGATGGGCAAAGTATTCCCATTGATATGGACTTGTCTCAGCTCCTAGAACCCTTTTTCACCACAAAACCGAAAGGTCAGGGAACTGGGCTTGGTTTGGCTATTGTTAACAATATTATTAATGATCATCATGGAGAATTAACTCTTCGGCGTTCAGAGCAAGGTGGACTCATCGTTACACTACAATTTTCAAAGGAACAATTAGTATGAATATTTTATTGGTAGAAGATGATGGTGATTTAGCGGATTTATTATGTGAAGAGCTTGAGGGCGAAGGATATCAGGTAACAATAGTAAACTCAGCTGAAGAAGCTTCATTTAAGTTGAATGAAATAATACCGGATGTGGTGATTTCCGATTTAAGATTACCGGATCGCAACGGTATGACATTAATACCAGAAGTTAAAGCTCTAACGCCAACTCCTGCGATTTTATTAATCACGGCGTTTGGCTCGGTTAATCAAGCGGTCGATGCACTTAAAGCGGGAGCGGATGATTTTTTAACCAAACCTTTTGATATGGATCACTGCTTATTAACCGTGAAACGTCTGATTGAGCATCAAAGCTTGAAAAGCCGGGTAGAAAGCCGTTTCTTTCACGGTATGTTAGGTGAAAGCGCTGCGATACAGAACCTATTCCGTATGATCCGAAAAATATCGAAAACGGATGGGCCTGTATTAATACTGGGAGAAAGTGGTACTGGTAAGGAGCTAGTCGCTAAAGCGATTCACAATGAAAGTCTTAGGAAAGACGGTCCTTTTCTGGCAGTTAATTGCGCTGGTATCCCTAAGGAGTTACTGGAAAGTGAGTTTTTTGGACATTCAGCCGGCGCTTATACCGGGGCGAATCAATCACGGCTAGGTTTATTAAGGGAGGCAGACGGAGGAACCCTGCTCCTTGATGAAATCGGTGAAATGCCCCTTGAGTTACAAGCCAAGTTATTACGTGTATTACAAGAAGGGACTATCAGGCCGGTGGGTTCTGATAAGGAAGTTAGTGTCGATGTACGTATCGTCACGGCAACCCACCGAGATTTAGAGTTGCGCATAGCAGAGGGACTGTTTCGACAAGATTTATTCTTTCGGCTAGAAATGTTTACATTATCCGTGCCCCCTCTTCGGGAGCGTGGCGGTGATCTTACACTCCTTGTTCGATATTTTCTTTCTAATCAGGCTCAATCAGGAAAGACCAAAGCTTATCAACTGAGTAACTTAGCATGGAAAGAACTGATGAATTATGATTTTCCAGGGAATATTCGTGAGCTTAAAAACGCTATTGAGAGGGCCTCCGTATTTTGTGACGATGATGAAATTTTACCAATTCATCTACCTGATCGTATAAGAAAATCGTCGAATTCTATCAAAGATAATATTTTTGAATATTTATCCGGAGATATGCCATCGTTAAATGAGCTTCAACGTAACTATATCAAATTCATTCTTGAGAGAGTGGGAGGAAACAAAGCTAAGGCTGCCGATACGTTAGGGATAACTCGACGAACCTTATATCGATGGATTGATAAAAGCGATAGTTCTACCAACCCATAACCTGCACTAGATCAGACCTGATCAGAGAAGTGGCCCCCAATTTTCGGACATGACTTTAAGTGATTAATCTGTGTGATAGTACCCAGAAATATTGGAACAGATTATGACTAGAAAACGTAGAAGCCACTCTCCTGAATTTAAAGTTAAGGTTGCATTTGCGGCAGCTAAAGGCGACAAAACTGTTGCTGAATTGGCTCAGAAATACAACCTATACGCCATTATTGACTGGTATAGCCGTAAGGTGTTGTTTTGGGGTTATCTAACCACTATGGATACGAATTTTTATTAAAGCTCTTGAGGAAGCACTTAAGTACTAAGTACTATGGACCGCCTGATATCTTCAACTCATATCAAGGCAGCCAATTTACTAGCCCAGAGTTCACACAGAAAATAACTGACCATGGTGTACGGATCAGCATGGACTAACCAATGTTCAAGTCCTAAAGAGACGAGGAGAGCGACAGAAAACACCAATACAGATATTAGGTAGTGACGATGAAACCAACAAACTGTCATAAAAGTAGAACAGCGACGATAAACAGTGTTGCTCACTCTAGCAAAATTTACTATGCCTCAAAATCATTTCGGGGCATTTTTGTGTTACACGATCCGTCAGCACACTTCTGGACCAAAGTTGTTTAGGAAATTTACTCTATTTAGACTATTAGGTATTAGGAAAAGTATGGGTGTTGCACCATGTATTTTGTTTGTTCC
>NZ_WXWS01000331.1:0-3673 GCF_009904715.1 Vibrio sp. V42_P2S4T144
ATGCAATAGCACTCATTTAGCGTATAGATTGAGCAAACATTAGCCATATAATAATCACGAGAATAAAATGCCCTGTATCTAACGATCACTAAATGCCACTTTACTCGCTAGACTGATAAGTAGAATACCTGAAACACCTTCAAGAGTTCTTGAATAACGCTGAGAGTGTGGACGACTAAATACCCAATTACCCACAGAGGCGTACAAAACGTTACATGTCGTCGCAAGTACGCTGAACAGCAAGCCAAGTACTAATAATTGCATTGATGTTGAGCTTGCAGACGTATCAATAAATTGAGGCAGAAACGAGAGAAAGAATAGCGCTACTTTTGGATTCAAGACGCTGACGATAACCCCCTGAACAAACACATTTTTATTATTATCAACATTTTTGTTTTCAACGATTTTACTTTCTCCACGCCACATAGACAGTAATGACTGAACACCTAAATAAACTAGGTAAGCGGCCCCTAACCATTTAACAACGCTAAAAGCCAAAGATGAACTCAGAATTATTGCTGACAAACCTAAACATGCCGCTAGTGTATGAAAAAAGTAACCAATACCAAGCCCCAGAGCCGCTTTCAACCCAGCAGATAATTTACCTTTCATTGTATTGGAAACAATATAAATTACATCAGGTCCAGGAATCATGTTGATAGCGAGACAAGCGACAACAAATAATAATAGTGAGTTTGAATCCATTCTTTTCTCCAAATTAACGTCTTGCGGGATAACATTTCATCGAACTACAAGTAATGCAACGTCCAGGTTTCAATTGGTTATATTTAGTATTAACAACACGTTACTAATACTACAGCACTGCGCGAAGAGCACAACCATGAACAGTGATACGAATTAAATTATGGGCCTTTGTTAGCCCTTTGAATGATAATATTTAGCATCGTTTGGTTGTAAGCTTTTTCTAGCCAGCAGCTCTTATGGAAGTTAACAAATCGGCCACTTAGTATACTTAATAGACCGTCAAATCAGATAGATTATCTATTCTTATTTCTTCAAGCCTTTTTTGCTTCATTTTCCTGCCTCACTAAGCAGCAACTTAATACTTGCCACACCAAAAAATAACGCGAACACGCCTTCAAAAACTGCTTTGGATCTGAGATAGGTTTGCCTGACCTTTTTATACGCGAAAAGAAAAGCATAGCCAAAGAAAACCAAAGCACTAACCAGCCCTACAACAAAAATGACCGACAACAATTCCAACGGACTGGCCGTAGGAGGAACCCCTATCGAATAAAGCGCACCAAAAAACAGAATAGCCTTTGGGTTAGTTAAGTGAATTAACACTCCGGTTAAGTAGTTACCCTTCTCTGTCGTTACGTATGTTTTGGGTAACTTTAGCTGCTCGATGTTGCAGGCAGAATGTACGGACTTTAAAGCCAAATATAAAAGATAAAATGCCCCACAATATCTAAGAATTTCAAAAAGCCAAACATTGCTATAGAGTATGGTTGCGAGACCAAAAGCGGCTGAGGTTGACCAAAATAAAGACCCCGTTAAAACACCTGCAGCCAAATACCCACCAAAGCGTCGACCGTGGTTCATTGACGTGCCTGCTATCGCAAGAGTTGCAGGTCCAGGGCTAGCGATGGCAGCGATAGCTGATACGACAATCAGTGAATAATTTATCTCTTCCATTTTTACTCTAAGCCTCCAAATGGAGTTTTATCAACACTTATCGCGGAATACTCTATTGAACGTACATCAGAAGCGTAATACTGATTAAAACACCAAGTGTCACGAATCGAGTTGAGATTCTTTGGTATTTTACCGCTCCAAAATAACATCAAATCCGCCATAAATGAGACGCTTTCCATCAAAGGGCATTGGGTTATTGTCTGGACTCATTCGAGGATCACCCATGATCCGCAGCCACCCTGAGTCTCGAACTTCTTTTGAAGGCCAGACTACCCACGAAAACACAACGGTTTCGTTGCTTTCAGCGTTAACTGCCATGGGAAATGATGTGATCTCACCATCTGGTACTTCACTCCCCCACGTCTCAACAACCTTTAAGGCCCCAAACTCCCTGAACATTTCTGCTGCTATTTTTGCGTGTGCGATATACTTTTCTTTATTCGCTGTCGGCACTGCAGCGACAAACCCATCAATGTATGACATAAGTAAACTCCTTTCATTGGAGTTATAACCATAGCTCAATAAAAAGAATGCACATGATGCCAAACCATAGAAGCAGGTACGTAATACAGCTTGAGAGCTACATTCCTAGCTTGGACTTTATATGCATATTTGAAAGGTATGTGTTTGGATCAAGCTTGGTTAGCATATTTATAATCTCCAAAACACTCGAATACTCAATACGTTCCTCTTCAGCATGCCCGATCCCACCTATTGTAAAGTGAGTAAAGCGGTAATCACGATAAACGTTTTGCAGCTGGCTAGAAATATCTTTGAGTAATCTTTTACTGAGGGCGAATGCAGGGTATTCACTACTTTCTGAAAGCTCTGCTGTAGAGCCAATAGATACAATATTGCATTTATCGTTAAGTGAACCTAAAGCGTTAAGCTCATTGACTAAATTAAGATACCCAATCGGACCAACATTCATAAACTCAATCAGTTCGTTTGTTGTCAATTCTGAAGACTCTCCCCACATCGACGCCAAATAAACTATGATGTCAAACTCTACACCTTTGAAGCACGTATAATCTGGCTTTTTACCGGGATCAACGTCAATACAAACAGAAGCGACTCCCTCCTCAACTAGCTTTGATCTAGAAATCGCATAAATTTCTGTACCCTGTAAGTTCGTAGCCAAGAACCTTCCTAGACCCTTACTACCTCCAACGATTAAAATCTGCATAACCCTATTCCTTGGTTAAGGTTGTCTTTCATATTGTCCGCCAAACTGTTCATTAGGCATCACTTTAACGTTTCTATTGCCCTACTTAGTTCTATCTTCAATTTCATCGAATGGTTCAACTGAAATACGCTCTGCAATTTCACTCATCTTCTTCATTTTTTCTGGGTTACTAGTTCCCCAAAACCGCTCCCAGTCTTCACGTGTTCGCCACTTGGCAATAGTTAAAACCTTTTCCGGTACATCGTAAGAACGAAGCATAAAACTACCAAGCGCCCCTTCTACTGACTGATGAATTGAATCTGTCGTCGAACGCCATATATTTTGAAACTCATCCATTTTTTCACTTGGCACACGCCATTCATACACAACTCGAAACATAAAACTCCCCTTAAAAATGCCTGGACTTAATTCTCTATGTATTAGGCACATAACGCCCTGTTAAGGTGTGAGCAACGCAATACCGATGCTTCCGCATACCACCTTAAACACTAAACACAACGCATAGTAAAAACGCCACGCGTTGCGAATCACTCTTAAACAGTTTGTTAGTACGATTACCCGCAAGTTAAGCACATATCAAACTCATTACTAATTACGTTTCCTTGACACTCTTCATCTTCGCAGTTTTGTCTTATAACATGAAATTTCTTATCACAAACTGGGCAATACACTTGATCACACTTCGGCTCTTTTGATATTAACCTCGCGAGCTTATATTCGAAATAGTTAATATCATGGTTAGCATTTTCGTAGCAATTCGGACATAAATAAGGTCTCATTTTTTTATCTATGTTGAAGTATTCTTTAACTTTTTTCGGAGATAGGATG
>NZ_WXWS01000361.1:0-3670 GCF_009904715.1 Vibrio sp. V42_P2S4T144
GTTCTGTATCAACCTTTGTCTTGGCATCCTGTATGCTTGGAGTGTATTCAACAAGGCACTGGTAACTGAATCAGGCTGGAGTGCTGCAGAAGCTTCTGCACCTTACGCAACTGCAACCATCACTTTCTCTATCTGTCTTCTTATTGCAGGTATTCTTCAAGACCGCATGGGCCCTCGAATGATCCTTATCCTAGGTACTGTTCTTACAGGTCTGGGCATGATCGCGTCTGGCTTTGTTGACACTCCACTCATGCTGAACATTACCTTCGGTGTGATCACAGGTGCAGGTATCGGTTTTGGTTACGCATGCCTATCACCTTCTGCGATGAAGTGGTTCCACGCTTCGAAGAAAGGTATGGTTAACGGCATTATTGCGGCAGGTTTTGGTCTAGCGGCTATTTACCTTGCGCCAGTAACTTCTGCGCTAATAGACAGCATGGGCATTCAAACTAGCTTTATGGTTCTTGGTGTTGGTATCCTAGCGATTGCGGTTCCTCTTGCAGCAACCATCAACAACCCACCAGCAGACTACACACCTGCGGAGCCTAAAGTAAAAGAAGGCCAAGCACCTAAAGCGGTGAAAAAGTCAGATGACTTAACTTGGAAAGCAATGTTGAAAACGCCACAGTTCTACTCTCTATGGATCATGTACGCGTTTGCAGCTTCTGTTGGTCTAATGATCATTGGTAACATCACGACAATCGCAAGCGTTCAAGCAAACTTGCCAAACGCGGTTTACCTAGCGTCTATTCTTGCTGTATTTAACTCTGGCGGTCGTGTTGCCGCGGGTATGCTTGCAGATAAAATCGGCGGTGTTCGTACGCTTCTACTCGCGTTCGTTCTACAAGGCGTAAACATGGTGCTGTTCGCGACGTTCGACTCTGAGTTTACACTGATCATCGGTACAGCAATCGCAGCGGTAGGTTACGGCACACTTCTAGCGGTATTCCCTACTCTAACGGCTGAGTTCTACGGTCTGAAAAACTACGGCACTAACTACGGCGTGCTTTACACAGCATGGGGTATCGGTGGTGCAATCGGCGCAGCGGTTGTTGGTTTCTCGATGACAAATGGCGACGGCTACACCTTGGCTTACACAATTTCTTCAGCAATGATGGCAGTATGTATCGTACTAGCGTTCATCACTAAGCCATTGTCTGAAGCGAAAGTAGCACAGCTAAAAAACGCATAATTGCGAATTGATTTGATAGCGAAAAGGCTTAACCTATGGGTTAAGCCTTTTTTGTTATCGATCGTTTATGGAAAGCCCTATCGAACTTGCACCAGACTACTATCTAGAGAACTTCTTCAAGCTGACTCATCACGCAATAACTTGGTACAGCGATTTACTGACCAAGGAAGAACACGCATGGCTTTGCTCGTTTGATTCTTTGAGCAAACACGCCCAGTGCCTTTTGGTGCGTTTATACAGCCGAAAGGGATGTTGGTTTCGAAGTGATAAGCTGAGTTATCAAGAAATACCTTCTATCAATGAAGCACTGGCAGAATTGAGTCAGCATGAGTTTGTAGCCCTTTCCCCACCCCTTTCTCATCAAGAGTTAGCGGCTAATTTACTGACCAAACCAGAAATCTCCGCGCTTTATCCCGAACTGCCGAAATCACTCAAGAAAGACGCCCTTGTCGAACATTTGAGTAATACGGAATTTGATCGTATAGAGCGGCTTGAGTTTACGATCGTCAAACTCAATTCTGCTCATATGATCGACGTGTTACTCACTCTGTTTTTTGCCAACACCCATCAAGACTTAAGTCAGTTTGTGCTTGATGACTTAGGTTTGCATCAGTTCGAGCAATATCAATTGAATAAAGTGCGCCGTTTCTTTGATTCACGTGAGCAAATAGACCGCTTAATTGAACTGAGCCAGTTGGCCAACCTGTACTGGCAATTTGACCGAAAAGACAAAGCTAATCTCGACTTATTAATTGAGGCAATGCCTCAGCCCGTTAAACACCGTTACGTAGATCGTAAACGCGAGCACATGTTGAATGACATAGCACGTGATTACGAACGGCTTAATGATCTAGAGACCGCCCTGTCTCTATTTAGCCAAACTCAACTCACACCGAGCCGAGAACGACGCGCACGTATCTATGACAAATTAAACCATGATGATTTATTTGGTGACATTGTCACAGATATGCTTAACTCACCGATCGATGTGTCTGAGCTCGAAGTTGCACAAAAACTTGAGCAACGGTTAAAACGAAAACAAGGCGAGAAAGTGCCAAGAGTGACGAAGCCAACCTGTACGGAATACCGCCTTGAACTGGATTTATCTCAACAGAGAGTCGAACTCGCCAGCAAAGCGTATTTTGAGTCCTTAGGCTGGACTGTATTTTACGCCGAAAATGCACTGCTTAATGCATTACTTGGTCTCACTTTTTGGGATGCGATTTTCGCTCCCATCGAAGGCGCATTCATCAATGCCTATCAACATCGTCCTCTGGATTTGTACCATTCTGATTTTGTTACCAAACGCCAAGCTTTGATAGATGCGACGTTTGATATGTTGGAAACGGGCAATACTTATACGTTGTTAACTAGATACGATGAGAAGTTTGGTATCAGCAATCCATTTGTGCATTGGAGCTTAATAAGTAAAGAGCTACTCGAAATGGCACTCGATACAATCCCAACTAACATGTTGATGGCGCTATTTAAAATACAATTGAGTGACCTAAAGCTTTACCGCAATGGGATGCCTGATCTGATTGCTTTTAAAGGAAACGAGTTCGAATGGATTGAAGTAAAAGGGCCAGGCGATAAACTCCAGGATAACCAATGGCGTTGGATCAAAGAGTTTACTCGCCTTAATGTCCCGTTTGCGGTGTGTTACGTCGCAGCAACTTAACTTACTCTATATAAAGAGCTTGGTGTTTGTTCACTCAAACCGCCCCTCGGTTATCGCCCCTTGCTCTTTTTTCTAAACATTTTTTCGTTTCTTCACGATCGCTTCACGCTTCTTCACACAAAATGCGCTTCTACTCACTAAGTTGATTTGAAGAGGCAAAATAAAATGAACAAAACACTTCTTGCGTTACTTGTTACCTGCTCAGTTTCGGTATCTGCGGCTCCTTATGTAGGTCTGGAATATGGACTAGGCACCACTGACCATGATTTGGAACCTCACTTTTCAACTGACAACGTAACACTCAACCCTGAGCTTGAAGACGGTATTTTCTCAGGCTTTGTCGGTTACGCATTTAATGACAACTGGGCATTGGAACTGGGTTACAGCCAGTTTGACCTTGATGATAGTCGTTCAAAAAACCTAGGTATCAAGTCAATCGATGGCAAAGATTACCATCATGAAATGGATTGGGATGCGTCAATCAAAGCCAAGCAAGTGTCGTTGGCTCCTGTGTTTAACTATGCATTAAATGATAAATGGACAACAAAATTCAAAGCGGGTCTAACGTACACGGAATACAACGCCAAGGTTTCTAAACATCAAGAATACGAACTTGTCACGAACGACGATGTGGAAATGACCAACACGCTTTTCCATAGCGCGGAGAAAAACAACGAGCTAGGCGCAATGTTCTCAGTGGGTGCGGAATACAGAATTTTCCCGCAGCTCACCATAGGTGTAAACGCAAAATATCAACTAGACCGATACGCGAACACTGCATCCTTTAACGTAGGCAC
>NZ_WXWS01000312.1:0-3659 GCF_009904715.1 Vibrio sp. V42_P2S4T144
CTCCCTCCTTTTAAAATGGTAAGTGTTGAATAATTATACAGTGGTTAGGTAAATGAATAAAATAACTAAACTCGCTTTGGCTTTGTCCGTATTGACATCTGTTGTTGGGTGTCAACTGGTCTCAAATACGCCGATGCAATCGACAGCAACGAAGGAAATAATTGAAAAAGCAAAGGCAGAGTTTGATGGACAACGTTTTTATAAGTTGAATGAATATGATGAAGAAATCAACGTTTCAGATGACGGGGTCATTACCTTCAAGTCTTACTTACCACGCAGTGGCGGCTATGAATGGGTACCAATTGTTATACGCGATACTAGTTTTCGTGTTTCTTGCGATTATTTCAGTGAATATGTTGAAGCTGGAATGGTTGTTCAGGTTCAGTTTGTAGGTAAACGCGGGCGCATTGAAAATTACGACAAGCAACGTTGTGAAGAGTACGGTGAGCCAACATGGCAATAAGATCTATGGATAATTAAAGCACCGACAGGCGCTTTTTATTTACGTTTTAGTTAACCGTTAGAAAAGATGTAGACCAATCTTCGGAAGATTAGGCAAGCAATGCGTAGTATCTGGTCACAAGTTGGTATGAACTTGCCTTTTAGAAAACGCTAATAAAATCGCTAAACAGCTACATGATAATAGAACGACACCTAAGTTTTGTACTGTTCCAGCCATCGCTAATCCCGTCCCGATCATGATGTAGTACATGAGCCCAAATAAAGCGCCTGCGCTGCCAACCTGTTGTTTATAATTAACGAGTGCATCACTGAGTATGTTGGGTATCGCAATCCCGTAAGACATGACGACTAACACCATTGGAGCAACAAACCAGATTGATTGGTTCAGAATCAACACACCGACTGATCCAACGCTAATCAATATTGCTGAGAACCAAAGTAGCTGGCTTTTTTGAACATTTTTGGACACTAGGGATTTGTTTAAATAACTCCCAAGCAGAGTGCCTAACCCCAGTACCATGCCACTGTATCCAAATTGTTCGGAGTTATACCCAAGTGCTGAGAAAGTAAATGCGCCAAGCTGGTAATAAGAAAATAGAGCAATGTTATACAAAGCAACCAGTAATCCTGAGCGCCAAATTCGCGCGTCTCTTACCATTTTCCAGCTAAGTTGATGCAACCGTACTGGTGTCTGTTCCTTCTGTGTTTCAGGAAGCTTAATAACGTTATAAGCGAACAATACTAACGCGATTAAAAACAAGGCAAAAAATACATAACGGTATCCACCAAGCGCTGTAAGCTGCCCGCCTAATAGCATGCCAACTACCGGGCTGATTGATATACCCATCCCCATTAAGCTGAAGACTTTACTCAGTTCTTGACCGTCAAACGCGTCACGAAGCATGGTCTGTGTGACAACGGATCCTACCGCGATACCAAATGCGCTTAGGGCTCGCGCGGCCATGACAACAGCAAAGCTTTCGGTTTGAGTTGCGAGTAAAGATGCGCAACCATAGATAAAGAGCCCAATAAGCATGGTGGGCCTTCTTCCCAGTTTATCTGCGAGAACTCCCCAAACTACAACGCCAATGGCAAAAGCTAGGAAGTAAATCGACAATGTTTGGGCTGCTTGTGCGTGGTTTACATCAAATGATAGAGCGATTGAGCTCAACGCTGGGCTATAGATGGTTTCTACAATTTGCGGAAACATCAACATAACCAGCATGAGCCATAAAGAGGGCTTAGTATTCATATTGTTACCCATCGTTAATGAAGTTGGCGGGCAGTATAAATGAGGCTATGATTGATCTAATAACAACATAAAAACCAAATACATCAATATTCGGACAAAATGGCGCTTATTAACGAAAAAACACAATTTGATGCAGACAAGATTACTAATTATGTAGTGGGAATTGCTGCGGATATTGGCAAGCACGACTCAGGTATGCATATGCACAAGAAAGGGCAGTTATTGTACGCACCTCAAGGTTGTATGAGTTTTGCTCTGGAAGACTCGATTTGTATTTTGCCACCGACAAAGGCGGTTTGGATCCCACCTAATACGCCGCATCGTGCACTAATGACGAATGTGGTGGCGTATCGATCTTTGTATTTTGATTGTGAGGAGTTTGCCTGTCCGAGTAAGATCGCGATGATAGAAGTGAATAATTTACTCCAAGCTCTTATTGATAAAATGTCATTTTGGGAGTGGGATAAGCCTAGCAGCGAGATGGTAAATACGACGGCGCTTTTTTGGGAGGAGTTTTATGCTGCGAAACGTTATTCGTTTCAGTTGCCTTTGCCATCGCATCGGCGCTTAACAACGTTTCGTCGAGAGTTGGTTGAACCTTCATTTCTAGCTCCTTCGCTTACTACTCTTGCAAGCAAAGTTGGGGCAAGCACCAAGACGGTAACACGATTATTTAAGTCGGAAACGGGAATGAATTATCAAGATTGGCGGCAACAGTGGAGGCTTTTAAAAGCAGTTGAATTGTTATCAACGGGCATGCCAGTCAGCGCAGCTGCCGATTGGCTGGAGTTTTCGTCAGACAGTGCTTTTATTGCATTTTTCAAAAAGCAAACTGGACAAACACCTCTGACGTTTATGAAAACCAAGCCTTAAGCGTCAAAATGCTCACACTCTTTCTAGAACAACCCCCAGGTTCACAGGCTCAGCCTATAAAGCATACATAGACAGGTACCAACGTGCAGGTTACTTGTCTTTACTCTGCAGTTTGCGAAAGTATTGCGTGGTAAAATCAACAAAGGCTCGGATGCGTTTTGGTTGATGTCGGTCGTGATGATAAAGGAGTGAAAATTCCACACTCGGAATGCTCCAATTGGTAAACACTTCTTTTAGCTTGCCTGTCTGGAGTTCTTGTTGACAATAAAGTGCTGGCACACGGATGATGCCATTTCCCGCCAAGGCTGCTTTTATCATTACTCTGCCACTCTTACATCGTAACTGTCCACGTATCTGGTGTTCCGTTGACTGCTTTGTATTCGTGTTCTCAAATGCCCACCGTGTCACACTACCTGTCAAACAAACGTGTTTTTCTAAGTCCTTTGGATGCGAAGGATAGCCATATGTTTCTAAATAGTTTGGGCTTGCGTATGTCCCCATTTCCACATCGATCAGTTTGCGAGCGATAAAGTTGGAGTCGTCTAACTTTCCCATTCGAAAAGCGATATCGAATTCATCCGCGATTAAATCGACACGATGGCTACTAAAATCTAAGTTAATGCTCACTTGTGGGTGTTGGATTAGAAACTGAGCAACGATATCTGCGACAACGTCTTCTCCTAAATAGCCCCCCACACAGTTGATACGAATGTCACCTCTTAAGTCTTCTACATCATCAACCACTGCCATAACAGCTTGATCAATATTGTGAAGGGCAGTTTCACACTGTTTATACAGAACCTTGCCTGCTTCGGTGAGGTTCAGTGTTCGAGTGGTCCTTTGTAGCAAAGTGACACCAATCTGTTGCTCCAGATTTGTTATTTGACGTGAAACGTGTGAGCGAGAAACGCCAAGTTGCTCTGCTGCTTTCGTGAAGTTTCCTAGTTGAGCGATTAGGACGAAAGAGCGAATATCCGCAAGGTTGATGTGTGTTTGCATGATGATTTCTTCATAATTCAAAAAAGTATTGTTGCAGTATAACAACAGTGTTTCAACTAGGTCGGTATATATC